>JAIOSH010000078.1 GCA_021107685.1 Bacteroidales bacterium
GCCACCAAGTCAGAAAGACTCAAAGAAACACAAAGAGGAAAATCTCCGCCATAATTTATTTTAGTAATAATTTATATATCATGTTGAATAACAATTTTATAACAATCAATAGACAATAATCAATTATCAATAAAAAATCGCTGAATTTTCGGGATTAATAAATAATGAATTAGGTCTCAAATAAACAGATTGCTTCTGAACGCCAACACACATGCCTTCCCTACGGTTCATCGCAATGACGATATTATAACGGACTTTAATTAGATTTTCTTTTCAAAGGTAATTTATATCTTTTTTTCCCATCAAATTGATATAAAGCATTGGCTACGGCAGCAGCAGTAGGCACCAAACCTATCTCTCCAACTCCTTTAGCTCCGTAAGGTCCTACAATGTCTTTTTCTTCAACACCTTTTACAATAATTTCCGGTGTTTCCTTTGCTCTTAAAACACCGCAATCTCTGAGTTTTTTACTGATTAATTTACCGTCTTTCATTGGTAAATCTTCTTTTAAAGCATATCCAATACCCATGTGAACAGCACCTTGTATCTGTCCTTCAAATAATTTCGGATTCATTATTTTTCCTGCATCGTGAGCCGCATAAACAGTATCAATTTCTCCTTTTTCATTTAAAACAACAAGTTGAGCTGCATAGCTATAAGCAAAATGAGTTATGATCTTCTCTGTATCTGCCCCGGGTTTTGTTGTCCAATCGCAAATATAGGAACCATGATATGTTTTTCCAACAAGGTCTGAAAGGGATTTATTTTCCAGGTCATTATTCAAATATTTTGCTGCATCAATAATAGCATTGCCAAGCAGGGCAGTAGCTCTTGAAGAAGTTGTCATACCCGTAAGCAAATCAGCTTTAGTTTCAACTTTTACTTCAATAATATCAGGCTTTATTCCTGTTTCCTGGCAAAAAGTTTGAATAGCCATATTATGAACTCCCTGTCCCATTTCTGTCCACCCATGATGGATGACAATATGATTAAGGGATTTGATAATAATTTTTACATCACTAAAATCAGGCATACCGTTTCCTACTCCTGAATTTTTTAATCCACAGGCTATACCTGCATATTTTGCATTATAAAATTCATCTTTTACAGATAGTAAACATGCTCTTATACCAACTCCTCCTTCAAGTATTTGGCCTGTGGCAGTCATAGAACCCTTTGTTAAGGCATTGTCATATCTGAATTGCCAGCGGTCAAAATTTCCTTTTTCACAGATGTCATCTATACAGCCTTCCAAGGCAAAAGTTACCTGATTAGCACCAAAGCCACGCATTGCTCCCGAAGGAATATTATTGGTATAGACTGTAATAGCCTCAACATCAACAACCGGTACATTATACCCTCCGGTAGAATGACCTGCTACACGTTCCATGACTTTTGTGCCGACAGAAGCATAAGCTCCTGTGTCGCCGATTGCACGAAGTTTTACTGCTGTTATTTTACCTGTTCTGTTAGCAGCAACGGTAATGTCCAGATAAACAGGATGGCGTTTCGGGTGCATTAGAATTGATTCTTCCCGTGATAAAATTAATTTTACAGGTTTTTTAAGAAGATAAGCAAATAAAGAAACATGCCCCTGAACTGTAAGGTCTTCCTTGCCTCCAAAACCACCGCCTGTTGGCACTAAAGTAATTTTAACCTTTTCTTCAGATACTCCGAGAATTTTTGCCACTTGTTTTCTGTCAATATAAATTCCCTGACTATTGGTGAATAATTCTATGCCATTTCCGGGTAAAGGCAATGCAATAGCTCCTTCTGTTTCTAAAAAAGCATGTTCTACTCTTTGGGTTTCATAAATGCCTTTTGAAACAAAATCAGATTTTTTAATGACTTTTTCAATATTACCACCCCTTTTTATAATACATTTTTCTAATACGTTTGACTGCTCCTGATGGATTTTTATTGAATCATCATTTATTGCTTCAAGCATATCAGTAACAGGAATGAGTGTTTCATATTCCACTTTAATAAGTTTTACTGCATTTCTTGCAATTTCTTCTGTTCTTGCTACAACACCGGATAGAACATCACCGATATAATGCGTTACTTCACCTTCATTTATCATCAAGGGCCAATCCTTAAAGATCAGACCTGTATATCGCTCTCCTGGTACATCATTTGCTGTAAAAACCTGTTCAACTCCATCAAGTTGTTTTGCTTTTGAAATATCAATTTTCAAGATTTTTGCTCTTGGATGTTCACTGAATTTTAAGGATGCATATAACATTCCTTCAAATTTCATATCATTAATAAAAGGTCGTTTACCGAGTGCAGTTTCAAGAGCCTGGTATTTTGGAAGTGAAGTGCCGACCTTGCCGGTTGTTTCAGAAAATTTTATTTTTTTATTTTTTTTAATTGATTTAAAGGCAAATTCAATAGCATCAATAATTTTGATATAGCCTGTACAACGGCAAAGATTTGAATTTAATGCTTTTTTAATTTCTTCACGTGTAGGATTTGGATTTTCCCGGAATAAAATTTTTGTTCTTATTATTATTCCCGGTGTGCAAAAACCACATTGAACAGCTCCTTTTTCAACAAATGCTTTTCCTATTGTATTTTTTATATAATCAGGTATTCCTTCCATTGTGATTACTTCTGCCCCTTCTAATGATTTCATCTTTGTTACACAAGAGAGTTTGGGCTTACCATTGATTTCAACCATACATGCACCACATGCAGCCTGACCTGAACACCCGTCTTTTACAGAAGTAATTCCTTTTTCTTCACGTAAATATTTTAATAATGAAATGTTTGTATTTCCGGCATAAATAATTTGCTGTTCGTTAAGCTTAAATTTTATTTTTTTTATTCTATACATTTTAGCTCATTTTAGACATTTGTTTATTAATGAAAAACGTTTATTATTATCAATAATTTTAATTAGTGCTTGCACGAAAATTATTCAGAACTGTCATTTCGACTAAAGGGAGAAATCTCATGCCTTGGCATACAGATTGATGGAGATTTCTCCCTTTAGTCGAAATGACAAGAAGCAACGTTTTCGTTTAGGTACAAATTAGTGTCTATCCATAAAATCCGATTTTTTATAGATTGTCCCTACGGGACTTTTGTAACTCCCTCATTATCACCCCTGACTACCGTCAGGGGTTACAAATAGTTCATCGCTATGCGACTTATGGACTGATACAAATTAGAATTTATAAAGTCTAATATTACTTTGTTTTAGCAGTTTTTTCTATTGCCCAAATACTAATGATACCTATTAGAACAAAAACAACAGCTAAGATAACTTCAGTATTAAAAGTTTCCGGCATAATGCGTTTATAACTTTCAACAATAGGTTCTCCTTTTTTTAATATCAATTCTTCCGAAGCATTTTTTAAATAAATTATTTTTTGCCAGGGCCATAATACACTTACCGAACCTAAAATAAAGCCTGTTAATAATGAGATGGTTTCATTCCTGAATTTTTTGAATATCCATGAAAGAAAGTGAGAAAAAGCTAATAATCCAACAATAGCTCCTATCAGAACAGGAAGTAAAATCTGCATGTTTCTCTCATTAATAGCATCTATTGCAACTAATTGATAATTCCCCATTAATATTAAAATAAATGAACCTGATAAACCCGGTAAGATCATACTGCAGATTGCAGCTACACCACAAAGCATCAAATAAATAAAACCTGTGTTTTCGGTAGCAGGATTTAAAACTGAAATTATTATTGCAACAAAAGTTCCGATTACGAATGTAATGATTACACTAATTGTCCATTTACTAACGGTTTTACCAACAAAATATACAGAAGCTAAAACTAATCCGAAAAAATATGCCCAGATATAAACAGGATAATTTGTAAATAAAAAATCAAATAGCTTAGCTAATGAAACTATTGCTATGATAATACCAAAAAATACGGCAATCAAAAAATAAAGATCAATATGTTTGGCAAATTCTTTAAATTTTCCGGTAAAAAGAAATTTTAATGCTGTTAAATTTATTGATTTTATAGCATTGATCAGTCTTTCAAAAATGCCTGTAATTAATGCAATTGTTCCGCCGGAGACACCTGGGATTACATTTGCTGCTCCCATTCCAATGCCTTTAAAAATAAGTATAATATAGTTTTTCATTTGTATTTCAATTCATAAAAGTTCTTAATATTATTTTATATTTCAATTTTCATGTATAATATTTCAAATTAACTTTTAACGTATAACTTAACCTAACCAGCAAAGCTGCAAACAAATTCAGAAAAAAGTTTGTTAAAAAAAATATAAAAAATAATGATATTTAGTAAATAATATCTCTGCATCTCTGTGTCTCTGCGTTCAATCAAATAAATATTCTAAACGCAGAGTTGCAAAGGCGCAGAGCTAAGCTGATTGATTTTGCCACAGATTTCACAGATTAACACAGATTAATAATTTGATATTTTTTCTATATATAGTTGCTGTTCCATAACGCCCTAAATGACAAGTCTGAAGTAAAATATCTTCCGGTTTCGGTCTTCTGACTTTGAAAAAAGTCTTATAAGATAATAGAATATAACGTTGTGGCTATGCGTAGTGCTGGATTTTATTACATTTCCGTTTCAATTTATTACTAATTTTATTTACTCGCACAATCATTATTTTCATCACTGAAACCCGCATTACTTATAGGTTTTGTTATCTTCTGGTCTTTTCATTTATCTTTTTTGAATATCGAATATCGAACACTGATACTTCGACTTCGCTCAGCACAGGTTAACGATTTTTGATTTATTTATGATTGAATAATTATTTATGATTTTTGATTTTTCTGTGCAGTTTCTATTATCAAAACTGAAAATTCAATCAATCGTTCTTCTAAATCATATTTATTCATACTTAATCAACTTCAAAATTCATTATTCGTTAATCGATATTCGATATTCAATTTATTCTTTTTTTTGACTTGAAGATAACATTCTATTACTTTACCTCTTAGCAATACTGTTCCGTTATAATTTATAAGCTTATTTACTGATATTTCCTTCTTATGTCATCAGGTACAAATTCGAAGAATGTATCTCCTCTAAGACCCAGGCGTAAGGTCTCCAAAGCAATTACTTCATTTGGGGCAATATTTCCAAGATTTACATTTGCACCGAAATGTTTGATAAACCAAGCCTGTTGCGATTTTAAGGGAGCTTCCCATAAAATATTTTCCAAAGGCACTTTTGAAGATATTTCATCAATAAGTGAAATATCAGCTTTACCATTAGATTTATAAATACCTACTGTTCCACTTTCCCTGGCTTCGGCAATTACTTTAAAAGAACCGGCTTCAAGTTCCGATTGCATTTGCGATATCCATTCCTTATTTGTGATTTCTACTTCTGCATCCTTTGAGCCAACCTCGGATAATACAATATATGATTCGGACAACTTCCCGATATACTCGCATTTTAATTGATGCTCCATATTCATTGAGCCATCAGAGACTTCTACTGCATCAAGCTGATATTTATCAATTAATTCCATGTAGCTAACAAACATATTCCTGATAACAAAAGCTTCAAATAAAGTTCCGCCAAAATAAACCTTTATGCCGGCTTGTTTATAAACTTTGATTTTTTGCTCTAAATTATTTGTTATTGCCGAAGTGCCAAACCCTAATTTGATAAAATCAGTTAATTCAGCAGAAGATGAAACAAAATTTTCTGCTTCACGAATGCTTAAACCTTTATCCATAACCATTGCTAATCCGTTTATTCTTGGTTTTGCAGGTCTTTCAGGCAAATATGGCAAATTGAAATTCATAGTTACTCTTTTTTATATAATTCAATAATATGAATAAAATTTTTATCATTTTTTAATTGTGGCAGATAATCAAATATTTGATCATGTTTTTTAAAATCAAGTTCCAGGGCTGTTTCCAGGATTTTATATGCATCTTTATTTTTACCCGAGTTTGATAAATAAATAAATAATCTATAATAAAGATCAGCATTTTTATCTTGCTTTTCAATCCCTGATTCAATTATTTTAATAGATGTATTATAATCATTTTGTTTGGCAAAAATATTTGAATAATCCAGCCAGATTTCCTGATCCATAGGGTCTAATTCACTTACTTTATAATAAGAATCTGCTGCCTCATTCAATAATTCAGCTTTATATTGTAAATCGCCAAGCAGATACCAATATTCAGGATTTGATGGTTCAATATCTAATGCTTTAAGTATATATTTTATTGCTGTTTTAATATTTCCAATTTCTTCATTTATCATACTAATAGCCATCCATGCATCAGCGAACATAGGGTCTAATTCAACAGTTTTTTCATAATTTGCAATTGCTGATTGAAAGTCTTTCATTTTTTCATAACATTCACCGATATAATAATAGGTTAATGCTTCATGTTCTTCATAATTAAAGGTTTCTAAATAGTTTTCAATAGCTTTTTTATAATCTTTTAAATTAGCATAAGAATTTGCTTTATTAAAATATGCTGATGCAAAGTTTTCGTCAATAGCTAATACAAAATCATAAGCTTCAATAGCTTTTTCATATAATAAAAGATTATTATTTGCTACTCCTAAATTAAACCATGCTGCTTTTGAGTATGGATTACTATCAATAAATTGAGTGAAAAATTTAATACTGTCTTCATTATGGTTAAAAATTTCATAACAATAAGAAAGTTCATAAATAACAGCTTCATTATCAGGATTTATCTTTAATACTTTTATAAGATATTCAATGGCTTTTTGATAATTACCCAGATTTTCATATTCAAAGGCAATATTAGTATATACTTCATCCAATTCTTCGGTTTGGTCGATTGCTTTGTTATATTCTTCAATAGCTTTTTCATATCGTTTCAACTGGCTATAAATTGTTCCTTTGGTAATAAAGATTTCAGAATTGTCCGGTTCTAAATTTTCAACTTTAGAGAGAATATCCAGAGCTTTTTGTGCTTTATTTGATGACGCAAAAATTGGGCTTTTTTTAAAAGAAAAGTTGTATTATTTGGGTACTGTGCTATTGCATATTGAATAGCCTCGTCAGTTCTTTTTAAATTTTCTTTTTCAAAATAATAATCTATAATAATTTCAAATTCATCAACATCAAAAAAATATTGTTCATTTTTTTTTAACATTTCTTCAAATCGCTTAACCAAGGACTTAAAATATTTTTCTTCTTCGTATTGCTCGAAATTTGTATCCATTTCTTTTTTAAGTAAGTATAGTGTTTTAGAAAATTATTTTACAAAATTAATAAAAAGAATGAATTATTATTAAGTTTATTCATTCATAAAGTTATAATTTTGCGACTTTAAATTTAATATATAATTATATGACATTAATAAAATCAATTTCCGGTATCAGGGGTACTATTGGAGGCAAGCCGGGAGAAGGTTTAAGCCCTGTGGATATTACTAAATTTATTGCAGCATATTCTTTATTTATAAAAAATCATTCTAAAAATAATAAAATTAAAATTATTGTAGGGAGAGATGCACGAATATCGGGCGAAATGGTAAATCATATTGTTGTAGGAACTTTATTAAGTATGGGAGTTGATGTTATTGATACAGGATTATCAACGACCCCTACTGTTGAAATAGCAGTAACAGATACTAAAGCTGACGGAGGAATAATATTAACAGCAAGCCATAATCCCAAACAATGGAATGCCTTAAAATTATTAAATGATAAGGGTGAATTTATTTCTGCCGATAATGGTGCGGAAATTCTATCAATTGCTGAAAAGCAGGATTTCAATTTTGCCGGTGTTGATAAATTAGGAAAATACACTTTTAATGATTCATTCATTAAAAAGCATATAGAAAAAATTATCAAATTGCCTCTAATTGATGTTGAAGCAATTAAAAAAGCAAATCTCAGAATAGGTATTGACTGTATCAATTCCACAGGGGCTATTTCAATTCCTTTTTTGCTTAAAGCATTAGGAGTTGAAAAAATTGATAAGATATTTTGTGAGCCGAATGGCAGGTTTGAGCATAATCCTGAACCTGTTCCGGAAAATTTGGGAGAAATTTCGGAAATGGTTATTAAAAACAAAGCTAACCTTGGTTTTGTTGTTGATCCTGATGTTGACCGTTTAGCTATTATAAGTGAAAATGGTGATATGTTTGGCGAAGAATATACACTTGTAGCTGTTGCTGACTATATTTTAAAAAACAAAAAAGGAAATACAGTTTCTAATTTGTCATCAACTATAGCTTTACGTGATATTACTAAAAAAGCAGGAGGAGAATATTTTGCCTCTGCTGTAGGCGAGGTAAATGTTGTTGAAATGATGAAAGAAAAAAATGCTGTTATTGGAGGAGAAGGCAATGGTGGAATAATTTATCCGGAATTGCATTATGGTCGTGATGCCTTGGTTGGAATTGCTTTATTTCTTACTCATCTTGTTAAATCAGGTAAAAGTTGTTCGGCACTTCGACGAACTTATCCTGAATATTTTATTTCAAAAAACAGGATAGAATTACCTGATGAAATAAATGTTGATGATGTTTTAAATGATATTAAAAAGAAATATAAAAAACAACCTGTTAATGCTATTGATGGTGTAAGAATTGAATTTGATAAAGAATGGGTACATCTGCGAAAATCAAATACAGAACCTATTGTTCGTATTTATTCCGAAAGTGATTCAATAATCAAAGCCGAACATCTTGCAAATAAAATTATTGATGATATACGTGATATTATAAGATCTTAACCTGAAAAATTCCTGACTTCCCGAAGTGTCAGCGATTTTTCAGTTAAGAATAATTATCGCCATTTTTAATTATAAAAATTCA
>JAIOSH010000122.1 GCA_021107685.1 Bacteroidales bacterium
AGGAAGTGCTCTACCTCTGAGCTACAATGGCAAGGTGAGCGGAAGACCGGGCTTGAACCGGCCACCTACAGCTTGGAAGGCTGTCGCTCTACCAAATGAGCTACTTCCGCAAAACAAAATGGGATTTCACCTTATATTAATACACTCATCAGCTAATTATGATGAGAGGAGGATTCTCCCAAGAGATTCCTTCGGAAGAACCCCCGAAGGCTTTGCTTAAATAATAAAAAAAGAACATCTATATAATTTTCTTCTTTAATTTTATTTCTTGTGGGGAGAGGAGGATTCGAACCTCCGAAGGCTTCGCCAACAGATTTACAGTCTGCCCCATTTGACCGCTCTGGTATCTCCCCGAAATTAATATTTATGAGCCGATGGAGGGATTCGAACCCCCGACCGGCTGATTACAAATCAGCTGCTCTGGCCAACTGAGCTACATCGGCGTTTTTATATTATTTGCTATTTTTTATATAAAAAAACAGCCCTTTTCAAAAAGGACTGCAAAAGTATAAAACATTTAATTATAAACAAAATTTTTGTAAAATTTCTTTAATTATTTTTTTCTGATTTTATTTTTATATTTGATTAATTGTTTTTTAAGAGCATCAACTGCAGTATCTGTTGCTTCTTCAAATGATTTGTTTTGTTTTTTTGCATAAAGGTCATAACCACGTATTTGTAACCTTATTTCTGCAATTTTGTTTTCAGGTTTATCATTATTTGCTACCTTAAGTGTTACATCACTCCCAATAACTCCATCGTACATATTGGATAGTTTATTTACTTTTTCATTGATAAAAATTTCTAATTTTTTATCTACTTTAAAATGAACTGAATTAATGTTAACTTTCATAATAATTCTCCTTATTTTATGCCCTTGGATGAGCTTGTTTATATATATTTTTTAATTTTTCAATAGTGTTATGTGTATATATTTGCGTTGCTGATAAATTTGCATGACCCAATAATTCTTTTATTGAATTCAGGTCAGCTCCATTATTAAGCATGTGAGTTGCAAATGTATGACGTAACACATGGGGGCTTTTTTTATCTAATGTTGTAACTTTACCAAGATATAAATTTACGATACGATATACAAGTTTATTGTATATTTTCCTGCCTTTTTCTGTTGTAAAGAAATATTTACTTTCTTCTTTTTTTCTGAATAACTTTTGCTTAATATTAATATATTGAGAAAGTAAATCTTTTAGATTATTTCCAAATGGAATTATTCTTTCTTTATTTCTTTTTCCTAAAACTTTAATAGTTGAATTATATATATCAATATCAGAATGAAGTAAGTTGACCAGTTCGGAAAGACGCATTCCCGTATGATAAAACATTTCAAGAATTAACCTGTCTCTTATACCACAAAAATTATTTCCAAAATCAATATCATCAAATAATAAATCCATTTTTTTCTTTTCAACAAAAACCGGTAATTTTTTTGATGTTTTTGGTGATATAATTTTTATCATTGGATTTTCTTTAATCACGCCCTCTTTAATAAGATATTTATAGAATGATTTAAGTGTTGTTAATTTCCTGTTTACACTTCTGGTTGTTAAAGAAAGTTCCATTAAATTAACAAGCCATGAGCGAATCATTAAATAGTCAACATCATTTAAGTTATAAATATTGTATTCATTATTAATAAAAGAAAAAAATTGGTCTAAATCTTTTTGGTAAGCTATTACAGTATTAGATGAATATCTTTTTTCGAACTGTATATATTGAATGAAATTTTCTTTTAACATTTAAAATAAAAAAAATTAGAATAAATTTTTGCCTCAAATATACAAAATTTTTTTAATGAAACAAAATTTTTTCAATATTTTTTTAAAAAAAATTAATTATACCATACCTGAATCTTTTAAGCCTTGTATATATATAGCTTTTAGTTTTTCTTCTCTTTTTTTAATTGAAGGTTTTGTGAATTTTTGTCTTTCGCGTAATTCTTTAACAACCCCGGTTTTTTCAAATTTTCTTTTGTATTTTTTTAAGGCTCTGTCAATACTTTCACCTTCTTTTATAGGTACAATTATCATATTTTATTTATTTATTAATTTTAAAAGGGGTGCAAAATTATTAATAAAATTTTATTTATCAAAATAATTATTAAAAAATTTATATATTGTTATGATTAATTATAATTGATTTACTTTTGAGCCTTGGATATTTAAATACAGGAATGGCTTTACTGGGATATACATTATTATTATTAATTTCTTTTTATTTACTTGCCTTTATAAGTAATAAATATTTTATTTCTTCATTAGTAGAAATCGCTAAAAAATTGAAGATGTCGTCCGATGCTGCCGGTGCTACATTAATGGCAGCAGGTTCAAGTGCTCCTGAATTATTTATTGTGATTATTGCAATTCTAAAAAAAGGAAGTCATGCAGAAATTGGAATAGGGACTATTGTTGGTTCTGCTTTGTTTAATATTTTAGTAATTGTTGGCTCTATAGCTATTGTGAGGAAAGCTGTTTTAATCTGGAAACCGGTATTAAGAGATTTGATTTTTTATTCCATCTCCGTTATTTTACTATTATTTGCTTTTTGGGACAATCAAATAGATGTTTTTGAGGCATTTATTTTTATACTTTTTTATGTTATTTATATAATAACAATTGTAAAATGGAAAAAAATATCTCCTGATTCAGATACGGATGATTTGAAACATTTTGAAAATAATACAAATACTAAATACAAGTGGAAAATAATTGTTAAGCCGATTGATTATATATTTGATAAGTTATTTCCATTATCTCATCAGTATTATTTAGTTTTTTTTATTTCAATAGTATTAATTGCAGGACTTTGCTGGATATTGGTTTACAGTGCAATTGAGATTTCAGGAATTTTACATATTCCAGAAGTTATCATAGCTTTAGTTGTTTTAGCTATTGGAACATCAGTTCC
>JAIOSH010000228.1 GCA_021107685.1 Bacteroidales bacterium
GAAATAAATTATTAAAAAATGATTAGCAAAAAAATTCTTGTTATTTATCCCGAAGGGGTTTCTACCCAGATAGCAGTTTATCTAAATACAAATTTAATATTTCTGAAGAGTATCAAACATAAACCTGAAGAATTATCCCAGTTTAAAGATGTGAATGATCAGCTTGAATACAGAACAAATTTGGTGATAAATGAATTAAAGGAAAATGAAATTAATTTCAATCTTATTGGAATTATTGTTGCAAGAGGTGGTTTAGTAAAGCCTTTAAAAAAGGCAGGTGTTTATGAAGTTAACGAGCAGATGAAAGATGATTTAAAAATCGGCATAATGGGAAAACATGTTAGCAATTTGGGTGGTTTAATTGCATATAATATTGCAAAAATGTTAAATGTAAAAGCCTATCTTGCCGACCCTGTTGTTATAGATGAATTGGATGATGTAGCTCGTGTAACAGGTCATCCCTTATTTGAAAGGAAATCCGTTTTTCATACTTTAAATCAAAAATTTTTTGTAAGAAAATATGCTAAGGCACAAAATAAAAAATACGAAGAACTTAATTTAATAGTAGTAACTATTGGAAAAGGAGGCATTTCAGTAGGTGCACATAAAAACGGCAGAGTGATAGATGTTAACAATGCTTTTGACGGAGATGGACCATTTTCTATTAGAAGAACAGGAACCCTACCAATGGGTGATTTGGTAAAATTATGTTTTAGCGGAAAATATAAAGAGGAAGAAGTAATTAAAATGTTAACCAAAGAAGGTGGATACACAGCATATCTTGGAACAAGAAGTATTGATGAAATTGATAATAGAATGGCATCAGGTGATGAAAAAGCATTGTTTTATTCTTATGCAATGGCTTACCAGGTTTCCAAAGAAATAGGTGCAATGTTTACTGTATTAGAGGGAAATGTTGATGCAATTATTCTTACAGGGAATATTTTCAACAGTGATCGTTTCTTAGCAAATATAAAAGCAAGGGTAGGAAAAATTGCTGAAATTTCATTATATCCGAGCCTTAATGATATTGAAGCTCTTGCCCAAAATGGTTTAATGGTTCTTACAGGTGAGTTAGAAGTTTTGGAATATAAATAATTCGCCTTTATGAGGCTAAGTGTTTGTCTGTAATGTCGAAGTATTTATTAAAAATTGAATTACGAACAAAGCCTGCACCGAAACCTCGATGGATTGCATATCTTATATTTATTGTAGTAAAAATTAATATAAATTTGTGTAGTGAATGGCCACGTGCCATAACTGCAAACGATATGGGCAAGCATAAAAATTAAACAGAGAACAATTATCATATGAACAAGAATAAAACAAATAGTCTTTTTAGAGCGAATTAAGGATAAATTATTATTTATTAAAAATTTATGCAAATTCTATTTAATTTATATAATCTAAAATCAAAGCTTATTAAAGTCATTTTAAAATAAGTCTTATGGATTTAAAAATAAACAAATAATAAAAAGATATGGAAAAAAAAATACAATCCATTTACGAAGAAATTGCCCATAATATACAAACAAAGGAAGGGCAATGTGTACTGTTATTAGGTCCGGAATTATCAGTAAATAAAAACGGAACAGATTATAAAACTTATTTTAAAAAATTGGCAAAAACAGAAAACCAATCTATTTCCAGATATTTTGAATCCGAAAATTTATTTTCTTTTAAAGATGATGCAGGTGCTAGGGATATAAGAAAAAAAGTAAAAGAATTTTATTCGAATGTTGGAGATATGGTTTTATTAGATATGATATCACGTATTAAAATACCTCTAATAATTAACGTTTGTCCTGATATTGCAATTAATAAAATTTTTGATGGAAAGAAAAAACCTAATGATGAAACTTATTCATATACTTCAGGTTATTTCTCTAAAGATACTAATCATATGTTTAAAGATATTCCTTTTCCAACTAATGAATTGCCTGTTATATATAATATTTTTGGTAATGTTGAAAAAAATTCAACATTAATACTAACGCATGGAAAACTATATGAAACAATGGAACATCTCCTTCCAGAGAAGTCATTGCCTGCAAATATCGAATATTTTTTAAATGGTGCAAGTAGTTTTATATTTCTTGGTTTTAAGTTTGATTCCTGGTATTATCAATTAATATGTCATAAACTCAAAATTAAGGATCCGGACAAAACAATCCTGTGTACACCAGATTGTGGTTTTAATGATACTGTTAGCTTCATTATGCGAAAACATTTTAAGGTAGATTTTACTTGTGAAAATCCGGCACAAGCTATAGAGAGGATCATTAGAGAATGTGAAAAGAAACCAGGTAGTCTAAGACCCAAAGATCCTATTGGCAATTACAGTTTGTACATCTCCTATGCTAGAAAAAATGATGATTCGAACCCGGTAAGTAGAGAAGCAATCGTAGATTGGTTGGAAAAAGAGTTGGGAGTAAATGGTGATGGATTGTTACAGGTTTTTCGCGATCGCAGTGAACTAACCTATGGCGATAGTATAGATTCTTTTATGAATCGCATAGGAAAAGGTAAAACGGTAATAAGGGTAGTAAGCGATAAATATTTGAAATCAAGATACTGCATGGATGAGGCTTTGAGAATACACAAATACATTGATACTGATAAAAGGGTTTTTACAATTGTTTTAAGTGATGTTGTTGCAGACGATGTAAATAACAGTAGTTACAAAAAATTCTGGAAAGAAAAATGCGAATCCATATTTGAAGAAATTGACAAGAACATCAAAGATACCATCCACAAAGAAAAGGTAAAAAGAAAGTATGATATTTACCTTGATATTTATAGTTATATTGATTCTTTTATAATGGAGTTAAAGGATGAAGTTCATTTAAAAGTAAAATATTCAGATATGGTGATAACAGAAAATGATCAAATTGAGATTGCCAATGACAAGATCAATGAGTTCAGCAACTTTGTGGAAACTGTGATAAATAAAATGAAAGAAGATAAATAATGGAAAAGCAAAAAAAATATCGTTATCCCGGCGTAAATTATTTTAAGACAACTGATAAGGACATATTTTGCGGAAGAACGGAAGATGCCCGGAAATTATTTACCCAAATCATGTTAAGCGACACTATGGTTTTACATGCTGAATCAGGTGTTGGTAAAAGTTCCCTGATTCAGGCGGGCATAATTCCAATGTTTGCTAAAAGTAAATCCAACTATATTCCGGTTACGATTAGATTTGGTGGTAATATTAGCAAAATAAAGAATGATAAAGACAAGGATTCTGAAGCTGAAGAATTTTTGATTTTGGAAACCATCAAACAAATCAATGAGCAATATCCCATTGATGAAACTGAATTACCTTACATTAAAACTAAGGAAGATGATTTATGGTGCGTTGCCAAGTTGTTTGAAAAACAAGGACAGTCGTTGTTGTTGATATTTGACCAATTTGAAGAACTACAGGTTTATTCGCGTAAACAAATAGATTATTTCAAACAGAAACTTTCTGAACTGTTCCACTCTGGCATACCTGCCCTTATTGATGATGACATTGACCAAAATACACCTGCGATATCATCAATTGAAGAAAGAAAAGAGCATAATGATAATATCAGTTTTTTAGAACAACCTTTAAGTGTTAGAGCAGTATTTGTTGTTAGGGAAGATAAGTTAGGTACCATGAGCCTTCTATCCGATTATTTTCCTAATATACTGAAAAATGATTACATCCTATTGCCATTAGATCGTCAGAATGCTAAGAAAGCAATTGAAGAACCGGCAAAAAAACCAGGTGATAATTATAAATCCTCAAAATTCAGTTTCAAGGGTGAAGCCATAGAACATTTATTGGATAGATTGGACGAAAACAAAACAGGATTTTTTGACCCATTTCAGATACAAATAGTATGTAGCAATATTGAAAAAAAAGTAACTGAAAGCAATGAAATTATTTCAACTGACAAACTCCCCAAAATTATAGATACAATTAATGATTTTTATAAAGAAAAATGGAATAACGTTAAAGAACATATTAAACTTGATGATCAAGAATCTGATGCATTGCGAAAAAAGATAATTCAAGAATTGGTAATAAACGAAAAACGAAACCTGGTACATAAAGATGTCTTGCTAAAAACAAAGGAGGAAGAGGAAATTGTCAATGAATTGCTTAAAGAAGGATTGCTTCTTAAAAACT
>JAIOSH010000058.1 GCA_021107685.1 Bacteroidales bacterium
AATTGATGATATTAGCGGTGATGGAATAAATGATGTATTAATCGGTACTCTTTATTCTAATAATTACTGTTATTTTCTTAATGGTGTTGATGGTTCTGAACTTCATTCAATAAATTTTGGAGAACCTATTGATGCTATAGCTGCAATTCCTGATATTGCTGGAGATGGGTCAATGGAAATGGTTGCAGGTGGCAGAAATGGAAAAGTTTATTGCTATTCCGGGGGCTTAAGCATAAACCCTGAAATTTTCGTTCCTGTTGATAACTATAATTTTGGTACAGTAACTATTGGTGATTCTGCTGTGTGGAACATGAAAATCCAAAATACCGGAGGTGCTAACCTGATAATTAATAATCTGATTATTCAGAATGCTGCTCCTGTTTTTTACTGGATGACTTTTCCTCAAACCATCTTACCTTCTGATTCTCTGGAAATACCTTTGATATATAAACCAACTGAAACCGGAATTTTGAACACCACAGCAGTAATTCAGTCAAATGATCCTGTAACACCGGAAGTAAACATATATCTTACCGGCGACTGTTTAACACAAATCAATGAAAATAATAATAACAGCTTTATCAGATTATACAATCATCCTAATCCATTTTCCTGTGAAACAAATATTATGTTTACACTTATTAATGATAATTATATAACATTAAATATTTTTGATTTTACAGGGCATAAAGTAATAACACTCAAAGAAGGATTTATAAATAAAGGAACTTATAAAATCAGGTGGAACGGTAAAAATATTAATGGAGATGAAGTAAATAACGGAATATATTTCTGTAAATTAAACTACAGGGAAGGTTCAATTATTAGAAAAATTATCATTATCAAGTAATTTTATTTATGCCGGCGAATAGCTGCATTGTCTTTTACCAAATATTATACTTCCAATTCGCACAATAGTACTGCCTTCTTCAATGGCAATTTTATAATCATCTGACATGCCCATTGAAATTTCTTTAAAAAATTCCTTATTAATAAAACAACTTTGCTTTAAATCTGTAAAGTATTGTTTTAATATACGAAATTCATCTCTTATTAAAGATTTATTATCTGTAAATGTTGCCATTCCCATAACACCGGCAATTCTTATGTTTTGATATTCTAAATATGATGGAGAATTTAGTATATCTTCGGCTTCCTGCAGATTCAACCCGAATTTCGTTTCCTCTGTTGCTATATGGAATTGTAGCAAGCAATCAATTATCCTGTTATTTTTCTTTGCCTGCTTATTTATTTCTTTAAGTAATTTTAAGCTGTCAACACTTTCAATCATACTTACAAAAGGAGCAATATATTTGACCTTATTAGTTTGTAAATGCCCTATAAAATGCCATTTAATATCATTCGGAAGTTTGGGTTGCTTTATAATTAATTCCTGTGCTTTGTTTTCTCCGAAGGTTTTGTGTCCTGTATTATATGCTTCTAGAATATCTTCAACAGGTTTTGTTTTTGAAACAGCAACTAATTTAATTTTTTCGGGTATTTCATTTAAAATTTCTATAAGATTATCCTGAATGTTCATTTTGTGAAATCTTTAACAAAATTATTAAAAACTTTTTATTTAAAATATTTTAAAACATCCATTGCTTTAGATTTATAAAAACTATTGCTTAAAGCAATTTTTTTAAATTGAATTTTTGCTTTCCCTGTTTCGTTTGTTTTTAAACAACACAAACCTAAGTACCATTCCGACTGTTCAATAAACAAATTATCCTTGTTGTCTATAATATATTTAAATGAATTAATTGCTTCATGGAAATTTTTTATTTCAATATAAGATATTCCTGAATAAAATCTTGCAGTTATATTGTTATTATCTTTTTTAAATAATGATATTGCTCCTTCATAATCTTTTTGTTCATATTTTTGGAGACCTTGAATTAAAATTTCATCATAATAATCATTTCCTGAACGAATTATCATTACAGCATCATTAGGTTTGTAAAACATACTATATATTTTATCATTTGAATAAGACACATTCCATAAACTATATAATAAACCTGCTGTTATAATTATTAAAACAACAATTGCAGCAGCAATTTGCCATTTTTTCCTGAAGATTTTTTTAATACATGATTCATCATCGAACTGATTATCATACCATGAATTGTGTATGCTGTCTATGTTTTCACGTAGTTCTATAATTTCTTTTTCTTTAAGGGCTGCATCTATTTCTTTATGTAAGTTAAATTCTTTGTTAAATTCAGGATTAGTATCAATTTCTTTTTCAAACAATTTCAATTCTTCTCCTTGTAATTCGCCATCAATATATTTTTCTAACAATTCGTGATAATTTTTTTTCATTTTTTTAGCTTTTTAAGTGTGATATTATAATAAATTAAATTAGTTCTTTAAATTTCGGATCACTTTTAATGCTTTTTATCAATCTTTCTTTACATTGGTATTTGCGTTTTTTAGCATATTTTTCGCTTTTATAACCCATAATCAGAGCAATTTCTTTTAAAGGAACTTTTTCTAATGATAATTTCAGAACCTTTTGACAATCATTACCTAATCTTCTAAAATGCTCCTGATACAACTTGTATTTTTCGTTTTGTTCATAAACTTGCAAGATATTTTTATCTACATCAATAAAATCATCATTATCCCTGAATTGTTCATTTTTTATTTTTCTTTTTTCTAATTGCTTTAACCAGAGCAATCTGCATACTGAATACAAATATGTTTTAAATGAACAACTAATTATAAGATTTTCATAAACAACTTTTTTATAAATTATAATTATTGCTTCCTGATAAATATCCTTTGCATCATCATCATTACCGCTATTAGTATTTATAAAAAATTTAATATGAGGATAAAAAGTTTTATAAACATATAATAAAACTTTATTATTATTTTTTCTAATCCCGTCAAGAATTTCTTCAATATTTAGATCATCTATTTTTGCCAAATTATTTTTTTTTAAAAAAAAGTTACCTGATTTTTTTTAAATATTATAAAGTTAAAATATATAATTTATTTTTTACGAAAAAATAACTTCAAAGATACATATTTTTTTTTATTTACAATATTTTGATTTAAAAAAAAGCCCTTAGTAGAATTAAGGACTTTATTATAAATGAGATGAGTAGTTTAAAATTATTTTTTAATCCTCATCCCATAGAACGAACGATATACAAAGAACAAACCGATAACAAATAAAATACCACCGATAATTGGGGCGTAATTTGTTCCGCCTGTGTTTTTAGCGTGTAAAATCATTTCAATAGAAATTTCAGCGGCTAACAATCCGAATAAAGTAGAGAATTTGATAATCGGATTTAATGAAACCGACGATGTATCCTTGTATGGGTCGCCAACGGTATCGCCAACAATAGTTGCTTCATGCAGCGGTGTATTTTTTTCGCCAAGATCAACTTCAACCACTTTTTTCGCATTATCCCATGCACCACCGGCATTTGCCATGTACATTGCCTGAAACAATCCGAATACTGCAATTGAAATTAAATATGAAACAAAAAAGTTAGGGTCAAAAAATGCAAAAGCCAATGTCAGCGAAAAGATAACGGCAAATATATTCCACATACCTTTTTGTGCATACTTAGTGCAAATTTTAACAACATCTTTTGAATCCTGTATGTCTGCTTCTTTTTTGTCAAGATTAATATGTTTTTTGATAAATTCAACAGCACGATAAGCTCCAGTAGTTACAGCCTGTATTGATGCTCCGGTGAACCAGTAAATCACTGCTCCGCCTGTAATAAAACCGATTATTACTTGCGGGTCGGTTAGTTCTAATTGCAGCAAATTCATTTTCTTCAATAAAAGTATAATTGAAAAAATCATTGTTGTTGCTCCGATAACTGCTGTTCCGATTAACACAGGTTTTGCGGTTGCTTTAAAAGTATTTCCTGCAGAGTCGTTGGCTTCAAGATTATGCTTGCCATTTTCAAAATTGGGTTCAAAGCCGAAATCTTTTTTAATTTCTTCTTTGATATTCGGAATTTTTTCAATTTGAGAAAGTTCAAACACTGATTGTGCATTGTCAGTTACAGGTCCATAACTGTCAACGGCAATTGTAACGGGTCCCATTCCGAGAAAACCAAATGCAACCAATCCAAAAGCAAAAATCGACGGATAAGTCATAAATTCGCCTAATCCCAGCGTACTTATAAAATAAGCTCCAAACATCAATGCAACGATAACTATTCCTTTCCAGAAAGCGCCAAAATTTCCTGACACAAGCCCCGAAAGAATAGTTAATGAAGCACCTCCCTCACGCGAAGCTGTTACAATTTCTTTTACATGCCGTGAATTTGAGCTTGTGAATGCTTTTGTAAATTCAGGAATAAGTGCAGCAGCCAAAGTCCCGAAACTGATTATCGTTGCCAGCTTCCACCATAAATCCGTAACTATTCCCTGTGATATGGTTAATTTCCCTATTAATAAATAACTTATAATGTATGTAACAATAATTGATGTAATAGAAGTTATCCAAACAAGATTTGTCAGCGGGGCTTCAAAATTAAATTTATCGGCATTTCCAAATTTGACTTTTGAAATATAAAGATTAATATAGTATGATAATAATGAAGTGAATATCATTAAAATACGCATGACAAATATCCATACTATCAAAACGCTTTGAAAATTTAAAGCAGAAGCTTCAGTTGGAAAAATATTTAAAAAATTAAAATCAATAGAAAGAACAATAAATGCAATTAGGGCAACTCCTGTTACGCCGTAAGTTTCAAAACCGTCGGCAGTTGGTCCTACACTGTCGCCTGCATTATCGCCGACACAATCGGCAATTACACCGGGGTTTCGAGGGTCATCTTCAGGTAGGTTAAAAACAATTTTCATCAGGTCGGCACCAACATCAGCAATTTTTGTAAAAATACCTCCTGCAATCCTTAATGCACTTGCTCCGAGAGATTCACCAATGGCAAATCCTACAAAGCATGCTCCGGCACTTTCACCCGGTACATATAAAAGGATGATTATCATCATAATCAACTCAACACAAACCAAAAGCAATCCCACGCTCATACCCGACTGCATTGGAATTGACATTACATTAAACGGTTTTTGTTTTAAAGCAGCAAAAGACGTACGGCTGTTTGCCAAAGTATTAATTCTTATTCCAAACCATGCAACGCCATACGAACCTAATATTCCTATTACAGTCCATAATAATATTAATAATACTTTTGGTAATTTAAGATGTGCTAATCCAAGAAAATAATATGCAATGGCAACTGCAATAATTAAAAAAAGTATTATTAAAAACT
>JAIOSH010000023.1 GCA_021107685.1 Bacteroidales bacterium
AGTTTAACATAGATCAAGCAAACTCTCTGGATTTAAAGAGACTAAAAAAATACAACAAAAAGGGGTGGCCAAGAATGTATTTTATGGATTCAGACGAAAGTATTAAGTACTTTCAGTCAGGTTGTGGATTTGATAAAAATCCTGATGAGTATCTTGAAATGTGGAAAAGATATGAAGAACTTGAATCAGAGTGGGAGAAATTAAAGAAAAGAATAAAATTAGACCCAATTAATTATAATGACTTGAAATCATATATAATGTTTGGTCGAACGAATAGTGAAATTCAATTCAAATTAAGTTATCAATTTGGTTTCAGGAAAATAATACATAGATATTTTAGTCAAATAGATATTAATCAATGGAGTAACGAGAAAAATTGGCCTTTATATAATTATTTTGGAATTAAAGCCGATGAATTTAAATATTTAGAAAAATATCAAAATACTATTGATTTATTCTTCATTAATAACTGGACTTGGTGCGCATATGAAAAAACCGACGACCGGGTAATTCTTAAGAAGGCATATTTCTGGTCAACAGTAATGATTAAACGTGAAAGGGACTTAGCTTTTATGTTAGATACTCATGCTAAATTGGCTGCCAAAATTGGTAAAAAGAAAGAGGCTGAAATGATTGAGAGAGAAATTAAAAATTTGAAATTCAAGGAACTTACAAAAAATTGCATGAATGGAGTTTGTAAAAAACCGAAAAATTAAAAATAAACTATGGTGCTATTCTAATAAAATAGAAGAGTATAGAGGAAATACGTGAATAATGTAAAGACAAAGTCTTGTAGTAAAACAGTCCCAATTTTCCCTTATTTTCCCTATTTCCTAACCCAGATAAACTGGAAAAGACAAATTTCAGAACTCCTAAGCTGATATTGGTAAACAATTAGTTATAAGTTTATATCGGAAACAAATATTGTCTCAATATTAATATGTGTAACTAAAATATTGACTTCTAATAAATTTATATGGTTGATGTTTACGGTATATGGTAAAGTTGTTACAGCCTGTAATACAGGTAGATATGCTCTGATTGTAACGCAATAATGCTAGTCAGAAAATTTTAAATAAATGTGGTTAAGAAACATTCGGAATTCAAAATATTCAAATAGGGGCTATCTTAGTTTGCGGGGTAGCTTAGGAGTTCTGAAGTTATAGCTTATAATAAATAAGTGCAAATAAAAAAACCGCTCAAATTTAAGCGGTTTTAGTATATTTTGGTTTGTATTTTGTAATCCCGCCGGGGATCGAACCCGGGACCCTATGCTTAAAAGGCATATGCTCTACCTGCTGAGCTACGGAATCATAATTTTTTGGAGTGCAAAGATATTGGGATTTTTTTTAATTGCAAAATATTTTTTAAAAATTATTCAAGAATTATTCCTTTACCTTCTCTGACAATCTCAATTTCTTCCCCTGTGCAATCTACAATTGTTGAGGCTTCATTATCACCGAACCCGCCATTAATAACAATGTCAACCGTGTTTTTATATCTTTCATAAATCAATTCAGGGTCAGTTGTATATTCAATTATTTTATCATCATCATGTATGGAAGTGGATAAGATTGGGTTACCCAATTCTTTAATAATCTCACATGCTATATTATTTTCAGGAATACGAATACCTAATGTTTTCTTTTTATTTTGAAATATTTTTGGTACTTTATTATTTGCATTTAAAATAAATGTGTAAGGTCCGGGTAATGATTTTCTCATTAATTTATAAACAGAATTATTTATAGGTTTTGTATAATCAGCCAATTGGCTTAAATCATGACAAATAAATGAAAAATTTGCTTTTTCTTTTTTTATGCCTTTTATCTGTGCAATTCTATCTATAGCCTTAGTTTTATAAATATCACAAGCCAATCCATATATTGTGTCAGTAGGATATATTATTACTCCACCGTTTTTCAGACATTCTACAATACTTCTAATTTGCCTTGCACTGGGATTTTCAGGATGAATTTTTAATATCATTTAATATAACAGTAAAATTGATTTGTTTTAATAAAAACAAGACGGCAAAATTACAATAAATTTTTATTTGACTTTACAAACTTTAACTAAAAATTTGCAGAGCTGATATAAATCCGTCCTTTCTTCTTCTGGAAACCTCTAATACACTGTCATCATTCATAATTACAGTTCCTCCTTCACCTCTTAAATATTTTTTTATAAATGCCAAATTAATAATATGAGATTTATGGATTCTGTAAAAGCTCAATGGTGACAGCATCTCTTCGTATTCCTTGATAAGTTTGGTAACTACAAGCTTTTGACCTGTGTCCATAAATATACTTGTATAATTTCCATCCGATTCGCATCGTATAATATTTTTTATTTTTGCAAAGTATAATCCATCAAGACAAGGTAAGGCAATTTTTTCAAATCCATTCTTATTGCTCATTAAAACCTCAAGTTTTTTATTTACTGATTCAAACCCCACATCTTTTTTTAATTTTCCTACTGCCCTGATTAAGTGTTGTGGTTTAACAGGTTTTAGCAGATAGTCAACTGCACTGAATTGAAAAGCCTTAATTGCAAATTTGTCATAAGCAGTAACAAAGATTATTTCAAATTTAATGGATGGCAAACGTTCAAGCAAATCAAAACCACTTCCGTCTGTCATCATAATGTCTAAAAAAACAACATCAGGCTCATTTTTACTGATAGTATCCAAACCTGTTTTAACACTATCAGCTTCTGCAATTATATCAATATTATTACAGTAAAGCTGTAAAGAATCTTCTAATGTTTTCCTTGCTTTTTCTTCGTCATCAATAATTATTGCTTTTATCATTTTTTTAGTTTTTTTTATGTATCGTAATTTGTAAATCTATACAATTATCTTATAAAATTTTGTTTTTCTAACAAACTTTTTTTAAGATCAGAAGATATTTTACTTCAGACTTCTGATTTGCCCTTTAGTACATTATGGAATAGTGACTCTTATTTAGAAAAAATATCAAACTATTAATTATTCAACAGGGTTAATTTGGCAATCTGTGTAATCTGTGGCAAAATCAATCAACGTATCTCTGCGCCTTTGCGCCTCTGCGTTTAAAATATTTGTTTGCAGTCTTGTGCTGCCTTAGTTTATTATTCACTTTCATAAGGTATACTCAGTTCAACCTTTGTTCCGGTTCCAATTCCATTTTCATCAGTCAGATCAGTTATTTTTACTGCTATTTGCGATTTTCTTTGTTTATTCAATAAGGATAATCTTTCATTTGTAAGCTGTAGCCCGATTGATTTATGCTTTTGTTTTGTTTTTTTCTTTATTTCGTTTGCCTTTTTTCTTCCAACACCATCATCAATAACCGAGCATAATATAACATCATTTTTTTTACAAAAGTCAATATTAATATTACCACTTGAAGATTTATTCATTATTCCGTGTATTATAGCATTTTCAACATACGGCTGGACAAGCATCGGCGGAATATATGTATTTTCCGTATCAATATTAGGAGTAATATTTATTTTAAAATCAAATTTATTATTAAACCTTAATTTTTCTAATTCCAAATTAAGTTCTAAAGTTTTAATTTCGTCTTCAATAGGTATAAACGATTTACGAGTATTTTCAAGAATATAACGCATTAATTCGGCAAACATTGTTAAATAAGACTGTGCAGTTAATGTATCTTTTCCTGTAATAAAGCTATTTATTGAGTTAAGTGAATTAAAAATAAAATGAGGGTTCATTTGTGATCTTAATAGTTTTTTCTCTATCTCTTGTTTTTGTTTTTCAATATCGCTTTGCTGTTTTTCTTGTTTTAGCTTAAATCGGTTAAATAATAAAAATCCGAGTAAAATTAAAAATGCTGCAATGGATATTGTATAATACTTAAGTGTCTTTTGTTTATTAATTTCTAAAGATTGTATTTCTTTTTCTTTATTCAGTATTTCTATTTCTCCTTCTTTTTTTTCTGTTTCGTATTTTGTTTGCATTTCAGTTATTTGTTTATGTTTCTCTTCATTGAAAATAGAATCCTTTAATGCAGTGTAATGCTTATAATATTGTAAAGAATTTTGGTAATTACCGGTAGCCGAATAAAAGTCAGATAAACTATTATATATTTGTAAAAGTTCATTTTTTGCCCCGATATCTTTTGCTAATTTCTCTGCTTCTTTAAGATAATTAAATGCTTTATTATAATTTTTAAGGTTTAGGTAAAGTTTCCCAATATTGTTCAATGATTCGGCAGAACCTCTTTTATCACCAATATCTTTTTTTATTTTCAATGATTTCCTGAAATATTCAAGGGCTAATTTAAATTTTCCTAATGTGTAATATACATGTCCAATATTATTTAAGGATAAAGAAATACCTTCTTTATCACCGATTTTTTCTGATAATTCCAATGATTTTTCATGATAAATCAATGCCTGATCAAAATTACCTGTATTTTCATAACAAAGTCCAATATTATTCAAAGAAGCCGAAACACCAAATTCATTTCCAATTTCTTCCCATATTTTTACAGATTTAAGCTGATAGCTTAATGATTTTTCATATTCATTCAAATTATAATAAAATAACCCAATATTATTTAATGAAGAGGCAATAAGATTTTTATCACCAATTTTTTCTCTTATATTTAATGATTTTAAATAATTTTCCAGTGCTTTATCATAATTTCCTGATAGTAAATAAATATTTCCGATATTATTTAAGGAATTTGCAGTACCTCCTTTATCGTTAATTTCTAATGATATATTTAATGACCTTTTGTAAAAATCAATTGCTTTGTTATAATTGCCTATACATCTATAAGCTATTCCAATAGAATTTAAAGAATTTGCATAGCCTTTTTTATCCCCGATATCTTCCCTTATTTTCAGTGCTTTTTGGCAATATTCCAGAGATTTGTTATAATCGGACAATAGCCTGTAAACCTTTCCAATGCTGTTAAATATCGCAGCAATCTCCTTTTCACTCCCTGTCTTGCTACCATCCTCTAAGGTTTCTTTTTTAATTTTCAATGCTTTTTGATACGAGTCTAATGCTTCCTGATATTTTGCTTTAACAAGATGAGCTTTACCAATATTATATAAAGCATTAGCTTGTTCATTTCTGTAATTTTGAATTTTAGCTAATTCTAAAGCCTTTCTGCCATATTCTATACTTTTATCAGTAGAAATATTTTTATAGTTTTTTGATAAAGCATTTAAAACTTTAATTTTTTCCATGTTTGTTAATGCTTTTCCCTTAGCTCCCTCAAGTAAATTTTCAAGGCTGTCAATTTTTGTATTTTCTGCCAATAAAACTATTACAGGAAAAAATATTAAGAATATAATTGTTTGTATTTTAAAACTTATAATAAACATAGAAAAATTATCAATTATCAATTAAAATGTCTGCCAATATACTACATTTTTTTGTAAAAAACAAACCTTACCGTAAACTAATCAAAACTATCTACTGATAAAAAAATTCCCGCCGTTAATACGTTCTTTGTTGACAACTGCTTGTGTTTGTTGTAATTTAGAGAAAAATTAAAAATGCATGGTGCAAATATTAAATACAAATTAATTAATTAATAAATTTAAAAAAGGAGAAATTATGAAAACTTTAGTAAACATTTTAAAAAAAGGTAAAAATAAAAAAACTTTTTACAAAGTTAATTTTTTTACACTAATGATTTTATTATCATTTATTGTTTTTATTTCATCAATCAAAGCTCAGCATTCTGCTGAAATAATAAAAGATGAAATAAATAAAACCGATGTTAATCATAGCATAGCTAAGGAGAGGATAACCTCATTACCGGAATCCACAGTAGCTTCCTTTGAATATTTAGGCTTTGAAGACCTTGGTAATGGATTGTATGAGCATAATTACAAGCTTAATAATATAAGTGGTAGTATAGACTTATATGATGTAGATATGGATTATGAATATCGTTATGGTTGGGTCAGTGTTAATAGTCCTGATGACTGGTATTTTGCACATGGACCAATGTCGCGATGGGCAACAGAGACAGCCCCATGTACTATGGGAACTGAAATATACGGTTATTCAATAACAGCAGGCACACCGGATGTAATATCAGGAGGAGTGTATTTTACAGATGTTAATCACAGCATAGTTTACCAGGGAAC
>JAIOSH010000374.1 GCA_021107685.1 Bacteroidales bacterium
AAAATAATTTTATTATCAAAATATGATTTTGCTGTTAAGTCGGCAAGTTTTGCGGAATTTTCATATTGTTCCCTAAGCCGGAAAACACTACCTCTGGAAGCCTTATCAGAACTAAAAAAAACAGATAATTTTTCCATCTTTACATAATCAATACCATTTCCTGATTCATCCGGTAAAGTATGTATTACATAAGGTATTTTATTTAACATGTATATAACACCGACATGCGAATAGGATGATGCTCTGTCGGTAATTAACACTACACGACTTGCTATACTCCTTCCTTTTCTAAAAACAAGATCCCCATCTTTCAAAACTAAATCGCAACTAAAAGTATTCGTATTTTGCTTTGCTCTACTATGAAGTTTGTAAATGACAATAAAAAGCAAAATAGAAACAATTAGCCCAAATAATAGCAATAGTTTCTTTCTGGTAATTGATCCAGAGGTAGTATTCGGCATAAATTACAATTTTATTATTAATAAAAATCTGTATTACCTACTTATGTCTTTTCAATAAGACCTTCCTGAACTTTCACCCAACCAAATAATATAAGTACCAGTCCGGCAATAGCAAATATTGATGTAATAATTCCGGTAAAAGGTATTATTCCAATAAGGCTTCCAATTGCAACTACAATCATCGATATCATTAAAAACAGAACTCCGCTTTTTCCAACCTCTCCAATTGAAGAAGATTTTTTTAGTTTTAAATAACCAATAAACTGAACAACAAAAGTTGCAGCAAAAAGAATAACCACAATAATATCAAAGGTGTCTGGTGCTCCCATCATACCGATAACATCGCCTGAAGCAATATTCATAATTGATGCAACAATATCTAACAGGGAAGCAGCTATTCCGATAAATATGGAAATTATTAGTAGTTTTATGGCACTTTGTCCAACAGCATCAATATTATCATTCAATTGTTTAAATCCTTTAAACAACAGGAATAATCCAAATAATGAAGCAAGAGCAGGAGCCCATCCGCTTGTTGCTGTATTGGCAAGTAAAAGCAATGTACCAATTAGAATAAAGGTAACTGATTTTATCTGTGTTGCATCCTCACCAATAATTCCTGCTTGAATTTTCACCCATCCATAAAATGCTAAGAAAAGTGCAGCAAGAGATAATATGGAAACAAATATTCCTCCTATTAAAGGAATGAACCAAAAAATGCATGCAACAAGAAGCAATATCAAAGCTATTACAAGTAATCCGGCACCACTTTTCCCAATTTCACCTATAGTTGTTGATTTTTTCAATTTAATAAATCCAATCAACTCAAATACAAAAGCTACAATATATAAAACTATAGCCAACCAGCCCATTAGAGGTATAAGGTCGAAGAAGATCCCAACTAAACCCAAAATTACTCCAATAAATAACATTTGAACAGCACCCTGTCCGGCAGAGTCTAATCCTTTTTTTAATTTATTTAAGCCTATTAAAAATAAAATAAGCCCAAAAATTGAAATAAGATGAGTTGCCCAGCCGCCGCCTATTCCATTGAATATTTGGAGCAGTGCGCCTGATAAAATAAAAGTTACTGCTTTAATAGTTTCTTTTTTTTCCATAATTTTTAATTTTTAATTTGTTATATAAATATTAGTTCAAAAAATCATTCAAGGGCACCTCGAAAAAACCATTTTTTTCTAATGCCATTTTTTGGCACAAATTTATATCATAGTTTTCTAAAAACCTAATTTTCTATTTAGTATTTAAACTTTCCAAACTTTGAATTAATAATTAGAGATTTTCTATCTGATTTTTTACAATAACCAATAATCCTGGCATCAACATTAAATTCCTTAGAAATCTCAATAATATTCTCGGTAATCTTTTCAGGAACATATAATTCCATTCTGTGTCCCATGTTAAAAACTTTATACATTTCTTTCCATGGGGTATTGGATTGTTCCTGAATTAACCTGAACAAAGGAGGAACAGGGAAAAAATTATTTTTTATTATTTGCAGATCATTAATAAAATTAAGAATTTTTGTTTGTGCTCCGCCACTGCAATGTATCATTCCATGTATCATCGGGCGATAATTTTCCAGAATTTTTTTTATTATCGGGGCATAAGTTCTTGTTGGTGATAAAACTAATTTACCTGCATTAATTCGTGGTATTTCTGTTGAGTCAGTCAGATTTATATTTCCCGAATAAACAAGTTGTTCGGGAATAGCTGCATCATAACTTTCAGGATATTTTTGTGCAAGTATTTTATTAAAAACATCATGACGTGCAGAAGTCAAACCATTACTGCCAATACCGCTGTTATATTCATCTTCATAAGTTGCCTGTCCGAAAGATGCCAGACCGACAATAACATCTCCATCCTGAATATTATGATTTGAAATAACTTCTGAACGTTTTATCCTTGCAATTACAGTAGAGTCAACAATGATTGTTCTTACAAGGTCTCCAACATCTGCTGTTTCTCCACCTGTAGAATAAATACCAATGCCTGAGTTTCTTAATTTTTCTAAAAATTCCTCTGTACCATTGATAATTTCAGAAATAATCTCACCGGGTATCAAATTTTTATTTCTTCCAATAGTTGAGGATAATAAAATATTGTCATATACACCAATACAAAGCAAGTCATCTAAATTCATAATGATTGCATCCTGTGCTATTCCTTTCCATACGGAAATATCACCGGTTTCTTTCCAGTAAACATAAGCAAGCGAGGATTTAGTACCTGCACCATCAGCATGCATTATATTACAATACATTTCATCACATCCAAGCAAATCAGGGACAATTTTGCAAAAAGCTTTTGGGAAAATACCTTTATCAATATTTTTTATGGCATTATGCACATCTTCTTTGCTTGCTGAAACGCCTCTAAGATTATATTTATCTGCTTTTGTCATTTTTTTTTCAAAATTACTTATTATTTTTTTCAAAAACTGTAACATTTAAATTATTTTTGAGTCATTATAAAAAAAATGAAAATTTGAAAACTTCATACAAAAATATAAATGAGGATTTAATTGACGGGATTAAGGCGAAAAATGAAAAGGCACAATTACAAGTGTATAAATTATTTTATAAAGCAATGTATAATACAAGTTTAAGAATATTAAACAACACAGCAGAAGCAGAAGATATAATGCAGGATTCTTTTCTGGATGCCTTTACAAAAATTCATATATATTCAGGGGAAGGTAGTTTCGGTTCCTGGCTTAAAAGAATCGTAATAAATAACTCGCTTGACGCATTGAAAAGAAGAAAAGAATTAACAGACATTGATGAAAATAAATTTGAAATTAAAGAAGATGATGATAAGGATAATTATATTGAACAGGTTTCATATAAGGTTGAAGAAATAAAAAAAGCTATTACCAGATTACCTGATGATTACAGAATAATTCTCTCATTATTTTTACTTGAAGGTTATGACCATAATGAAATATCACTGATATTAAATATTTCAAATAATGCTTCAAGAACACGTTACTCAAGAGCTAAGAAGAAATTATTAAGAATTTTGGCAGAACAAAAAGTTATGAATACGTTAATTAATCCAAATTAATAAACAGGAAACCATGTCAAAAATTGAAGATATAATACAAAAAAATAAGGATAAGTTTGATGAATATGAACCTGGTATTAAACATTTTGATGATTTTCAAAAAAAATTATCAAAATTTAATACTCATCAGAATAAATATAGATTTTTAAATACTAAGCTTATTTTAAAAATTGCAGCAGTAATTATAATAATGGTTTCTTTATCAGTCGTTTACTTTAATTATTCAATTAATGATATAAAGAATTTTTTTTCAGAAAAACTTGCCTCCACTGAACTACCCGTTGAATTACAAGAAGTTATGAAATATTATAATATCTTAACAGATAAAAAGGTAAATGAAATTGATCTGCTTGCTGTTTCAGATGAAGAAGCACAAAAAATCAAAGAAATGGTAATGATAGATTTAAAAGAATTAGATGATAATATAACTGAATTGGAAAAAGAATATTCATTAAACTCAAATAATGAAAGAATTATAGCAGCATTGGTTAATAACCAGCGAATGAAAGTAGAGGTTTTAAATAAAATATTAAATCAATTAAATCAAACTAATTAAACACAAATAATATTATGAAACTCTTAAATTTTAAATTCATATTAATTTTAATTGCTCTAAGTTTAACAACATTTAGTTTAAATGCAGCAAAAGATGAATATACAAAAAAAATAAGCAAAGTTTTTGATGTAAAAAAAGATGCTTTATTAAGTATTGAAAATAAATTCGGAACAATACATTGTAATAATTGGGATAAAAATTCAATTTCTATTGAAGTAACAATTGAAGTAAATGCTTCCAGTCAGGATAAAGCTAATAAATTTTTTGATAAAATTGAAATTACTATTTCAGGAAATACAGATGAAGTAAATGCAAAAACCAGTTTTACAGGGGAATGTAAAAGTGAAATGAGTGTTAACTATTTAGTTTTTATGCCCAAAACAATTAACCTTGATCTGGAAAACAAATTTGGTGATATATTTATTAATGAAGTTACCGGTAAAACAAATATTGAAATTGGATATGGCAGTTTAGAAGCACATAAAATGATGAATAACAAAAATGATTTAGAAATAAAATTCAGTGATGCAATTATTGATTTTGTAAAAGAAGCTGAAATAGAAATAAAATATTCTGAATTAAAAATTAATGAAGCTCTGAATTTGACAATTGATTCAAAATTTTCATCATTAACAACAGATAAAGTTAATATGATTATATGGGATTCAGAGTATGATGACAATGAAATAGGAAGCATAGATGATATTGAAATTGGATCGAATTTCTCAGATGTTAAAATTGATAATCTCAAAAACAAGCTTATATTAGATATGCAATATGGCGGTTGTAAAGTACAGGAAGTATCTGAAGGATTCACAGAGATTTTTATAGATAATAGTTTTGCTGATATAAAAATCGGTTTTACGCCTTATTCCAGTTTTAGTATAGATGCTGAAATTAAATTCGGAGAATTGTCATACCCTAAATCTGCAAATATCAGACATGAGCAATCATCATTTACAACTAATATTTATAAAGGTACTATTGGAAAAGATGAAAACCCTATTTCAAAAGTTGTAATTGATAGTAGAAATTCTAATGTTACAATATTCTATCATAAGTAATTTATTAGTATTTTTAGCCCAAAAATATTTTATTAATAACAAAATAAACAGAGATGAAAAAAAACAGAATTTATACGGTAATTATTCTTATTAGCATATTATTATTAAATTCCGAACAAATTATTGGAAAATATCCCCAGGAAAAAGTTAAGATTGCCACAGAGGAACGTACAGTGCCTGATTTTAATGAAATTAAATTAAAATGTTCTGCTGATGTTTATATTTCACAGGGAAATAGTATATCTGTAAGAGTTGAAGCAGATGAACCTATTATTAATCGTTTAAGAACAGATGTTGTTAATAATAAAACATTAATAATATATACTGTAAAAAATTTAGAAAAGGCTTTAGTGATGAAAGTTTATATTACAGTAAAGGATTTAAGCTATATTGAAGTTTCGGGTTCTGGCGACCTGGAAAGTGTTTCAGAAATTACTACTGATAAATTAAACGTTTTTATAAAAGGTTCGGGAAATTTAAAATTAAATCTTAATACAAATGAAATAAGCGGTGAAATAAAAGGTTCAGGTGATATGGAAATTTCAGGAATAAATGGACTTCTTGATATCATTATAAACGATTCAGGTGATTTAAAAGCTGATAAGTTAAAACTAAGCAATTGTAAAATTAATATTAAAGGATCCGGTGATGCAAAACTTTCGGGAAGTACTAATATATTAGATATTAATAGTGTTTCATCGGGCGACATCAATGCTTATAATTTACAATCGAAAAAATGCAAAATATATTCCAATGGCTCTGGTGATTCAAAAATAAATGTTTCGGATGAATTGGATGTTACGCTTTGGGGTTCGGGAAATGCGTATTATAAAGGAAATCCAAAAATTAAAAATAAAGATATTTCCGGCTCAGGTGAACTTAAAAAAGCAGGTTAATATATTTTTAGATAAATTCAAATAATTAATATTACAAATTTAAAAAATCAAGATTATGAAAAAATTAAAATCTATTACAACATTAACATTCTTATTTCTGTTAATTTCATCTTTTTCAACAGGTTGTTTCATTGAAGGAATTGTAGGTAATGGCAATGTAGTTAAGCAGGAGCGTCAGGTTTCATCTTTTTCAGCCATTAAGGTTGGTGGTGCATTTGAAGTTCATTTAACACAAGGTAACACTGAATCATTAACAATTGAGGCTGACGAAAACCTTATGGACATTATTGAAACAAAAGTAAGAAATAACACATTAATTATTTCTACTAAAGAAAGTATTAGAAAATCAAAGGCTTTAAATTTATATATTTCCTTTAAAGATATTGAGAACCTTGATATTAGCGGAGCAGTTGAAGTTAAAGGAATAAATAAAATGAACTTTAAGACACTTTCTATTGAAGGAAGCGGAGCATCGGAAGTGGAACTTAAGCTTACAGCAAATGAATTAGAATTGGATTTTAGTGGAGCAAGCGAAATTGAATTATCGGGGAATGCTTCGATTGTGGAGCTTGATATTTCAGGTGCCGGTGAATTTATGGGTGAAGACCTTGAAACTGATAAGTTTATTGTAAGTATTAGCGGGGCTGGAAATGCAGAGATAAATGTAAAAGACGAATTAGAAATTGATATATCAGGTGCAGCAAACTTAAAATATAAAGGGAATCCCAGAATTGTTAATCAAAATGTTTCAGGTGCAGGCAGTATTAAAAAGCTTTAGTATTTAAATTCTAAAATTAGTGTTTTTGTGGCATTTTTTTTTGCCACAAAAACACTAAAGCTCAAAATCCTTACAAAAGTTTCCAATTTCACAACAACAAATTCACATAATTTGCCATACCAAACAACAACCGATAGTGAAATTTATACCAATAGTTGTTTGAGGGAAGTTTATTTCTCTCTTTTTTTTTCAAAATTTTTTATATTTTTGCACAAAATATGTAATTTATAAAACTATGTTTATATGATTATATCAAAGAAGAGCACAGGTATCTTTCAGCGGATGTTGAATTGGACAGAACGAGTTGGTAACGCATTACCACATCCGGCCACCCTTTTTGCACTTTTTGCCCTTGCTGCACTGGTATTCTCAGCTATAGGCTATGCATTGGGATGGGAAGTTGTTCATCCGGGAACCGATGAAATTGTCA
>JAIOSH010000584.1 GCA_021107685.1 Bacteroidales bacterium
AATGATGTTTGGGCTGTACAAGCCGGTAGTGCAGGTTATTTTTCAGGAGATTTTACTATGGATGTACAGGTTAATAATTCTGATAAGAATGACATCTGGGCACCGAATAGCGGAAAAGGAGGGCAGGTGCCTGATAATATTCCGCAAGTAGGGTTTAAGTGTATGATACCGAGATAAACAGTCGGCAGTAGCAGTAGCAGTCAGAACGCTACAAAGTATCTGACGGCTAAGATTTTTTAACCCTTCTGGGATTAAAATACCCTGTAAATTTATCTTGTCTAAAGGACTTCGGAGATACTTCAGAAAAAATTTTCAGTCTGACAAATTTTAATCAATCGGGTTGTGTGTATAATTGATTCTATGCACAACATCAAAAAAAATTAATCAAAAATTACGAATTAACAATTCGTAAATTATTAAATAATTAAAAAAAAATTTGTTTTTACGAAATTTTTATTATATTTTTGAACACAGAAAATTTACTTCAATAATATTTTTAATTATTACTATCTTTTGTATTCTTTAAACATACCATTGAAAAGAATGTTTATAAAACTTTACATTTTAAGAATTATCCCTAATATTAATCAAAAATATCTTTAATTATGAAAAAAAATCTATTCTTTATGACAAGAGTTACAATGAATGTAATTTGTAAGTCAATTAAAAATCAGTGTTATTTTTATTCTCTGTTATTTTTACTTTTTGTTTTCAGCCCGGGCATATTTGCTCAGGTTACTATTACGCAAACTTCTACTGATGATTTCAACAAAGGGTATCACGACAATGTTATTGTGTCAGGTGGAAATGTTTCATTACCTTCAAAGGCTAACCAAACAGGCAATTGGCTAACAACGACTTTTTTACCAGAAGCTCTTTACGGTCATAAAACGGCTACATGGAAAAGCTATGTATATCTTTCGGGTGGATATAATGGAACTTCCTATTCTGACGCTGTATATAAAGCCAATTTACAAGGCAGCGGAATAGGTTCGTGGACTGCATTGAACTCCTTACCTGTTGCCTTACGTGACCATGCTTTGGTAGTCAGTATTGATTATATCTATGTTTTTGGCGGAAGAACCAATGGTGCCCCGAACAATGAGATTTATTATGCGGCTCTTAATTCTGACGGAACAATAGGAAGCTGGCAGCTTAGTTTTAATACATTACCCCAAGCTCTATGGGGGCATACGGCACAATTTATCAATGGGTATATTTACGTAGTTGGTGGTACTAACTTATCAGGTGAAAATACTGCATTAAATACTGTTTATTATGCTAAGGTGGGACCTTATGGCGATATATCTTCATTTACAGCTACTAATAGTTTGCCAAATCCCCGGAATTGCCATTCAATGGTAAACTATGACGGAAAACTTTACGTTTTAGGAGGTTATGATAATTCGGGAACCAAACAAAATACCGTTTATTATGCATCAGTCATGGCAAATGGGACTTGTTCCACGTGGCAATCCACAACTACAAATTTAACTGAAGCAATAAGCAATCATTCCTCAACATGTTATAATGGTATAATTACTATTATCGGGGGAGATCCGGGAGGAACATTAAGCAACAAAGTATATTATGCCGATATTAATAATTCTCCCAACCTTTCATGGAATTTGTCTGCACATTATCTTTTTAACCGTAGAAAAGACGGACAGGCTTTTGTAGCAAACAGCCAGATCATTTATGCCGGCGGTGAATATCTTTCAGGTTTACCAATTAGCAATACACGCTATTCTTCTCTGAACATGAGTGGTAATATGGTTAATAAAGGAACTTATATCTCATATCCTTTCCAGCTTTTTAAAGAAATGAATATGAATACATTAAATTATAATATCACATATAATCCAACTTATAGCAGTTATGAAATTTTATATCGTACTGCCGGCGATGATGAGGTCTGGAGCGACTGGTATTCGGGCGGACAGGACAATCCTCTTAGTATTGGGCAAACAAAAAGATATTTACAATACATGATAAAATTTTCAACTACAAGCAATGAAAATATAACGTTTGATGACCTGACACTATATATTGACGGATATTCCGAATTAAGCGGGAACTTAAATGCAATTGATACATTAAAGTTCGAAGATAGTCCTTTTTGGGTATCGGGAAACATATCATTTACATCCGGCTCTCATTGGATTGACCCGGGAGTTGAAATTGTATTTACTGAAAATACAGGATTAGAAATCGGACAGGCAAATTTTTACTGTAACGGAACATCATCGGATTCAATTTTATTTACATACTGTACCAATGATGCAGGCTTATGGAACGGAGTTTATTTTAACACTGACAGCGACAATGGTGTTATTTCGCAAATGAGTTACACAGTTATTGAAAAAGCAGGGTATGGAAGCCGGAATGCAAATCTTTATTGTTATTATACGAATATGCCTTATGTTTCTCATTCTGTTTTCAGGGAAGCCGTTGGAAATGGAATAAGATTATACGAATCTGACCTTACAATAGAGAATTGTAATCTTTTTAATAATACCGAAAACGGATTGTATTTGTATAATTCAACATCTTCATTGGTTTCTACGGATATGAACTATAATGATAATGCCGGTATTTATTACAGCAATACCGGTTCAAGCACAACTTCATTTTCCTGTAATATAGAGAATAATTATTATGGTTTATATTATCCCACACCTAATCAGAATTTTCCACTTGCCAATAATCCTTTCAATATAAATAATAATGTAATGGGTGTGGCAATTGCAGGAGGTGATGTATCATCCGACAGGACTTGGAATTATATTGATGTGGGATATCATCTTCTCGGTGATGTTTATATAAGGAAAGACAATAGTAAATGCCGTTTAACAATTAAACCGGGCAATACTATAAAATTTAATGAAGGAGTAAATATACAGATCGCCTGGAAGGATGGAGGTTATCCTTATCATAATTTTGGAGGAGAGTTATATGCAGTGGGAAAATCCGATAGTATTATCACTTTTACTTCGTTCAATGGTTTATCTGGTGGATGGGACGGTCTTTACTTTCATTATAACAGTGACTGGAACGGTTCAACTTCATCTCTGAATTATTGTACAATAGAAAAAGGAAATTCATACAACATTTATTGTGATCAAACAAATCAGCCTGCAATTGAGAATTGTACTATATCAGGGTCATTAAATGAAGGAATTGAATTACATTCATCCCCTCTTGATATGGATAATTGTACGATTGAAAATAATCATACAGGTATGATATGCAGTAGTTCGTCTGCAACTATAGATAGTGTTATGATTTTTAACAATAGTAATACAGGTATCAGATGTAGCGGCTCTCCTGCTACTATATCCAACAGTCAGATTTTTAATAATAATGTTTATGAAATTTACGGAGATAATCCTAATGGGTATCCTAATTTTACAAATTCAACAATTACAGGTAATGGTTCAACAATTACTATTGGCGGCAGTGGAACAATATCATCAGACAGAACATGGCTTTTCTTTAATGGTGATTATGAAATTCTCGGAGATGTGATAATTGCAAAGGATAACAGCATTTGCCGCCTTACAATTGAACCTGATAATACTTTGAAATTTGCATCCGGAGTGCATATACAGATAGCTTATTATCAAACAAGTTATCCTTATCATAACTATGGAGGAGAGTTATATGCAGAAGCTTCTGTTGGTAATGAAATAACCTTTACATCATTAAATGGCACAATAGGTGGATGGGACGGTCTTTACTTCCATTATAACAGCGACTGGAACGGTGCAACTTCATCATTTAAGCATTGTACTATTGAAAAAGGAAATTCATACAACATTTATTGTGATCAAACAAATCAACCTACAATTGAGAATTGTACCATATCCGGGTCATTAAATGAAGGAATTGAATTACATTCTTCTCCTGTTAATATGGATTATTGTACGATTGAAAATAATCATACAGGTATTTATAGTAATAATTCTTTAACAAGCATTTCCAACAGTCAGATACAAAACAATAGTGTATATGAAATTTATGCTGCAAATCCTAATGGTTATCCTGTTTTTACAAATTCAACCATTGTTACAGGTGATACATCAACAATAACTATTGGAAGCGGAATGCAAACTTATGACAGGACTTGGTTATATTTTAACGGGGATTATGAAATCATAGGAGATGTTACTATTGCAAAAGATAATAGCAAATGCAGTCTGACTATTAATCCCGGTAATACTATAAAATTTGATGCCGGAGTGCAGCTTCAGATAGGTTATTATCAAACCGGTTATCCATATCACTCTTTTGGCGGAGAGTTATTTGCAGAAGGGACTGCTGGCAGTATTATAACCTTTACTTCAACAAGTGATACGATCGGTGGCTGGGATGGTATTTACTTCCATGACAAAAGTGATTGGAGCGGTTCAACCTCATCATTATTAAATTGCATAATAGAAAAAGGAAATTCATATAATATTTATTGTAATTCAACGGCTCAACCTTTATCAGACAGTTGTATTATTAGATATTCTGCGGGAAAAGGTTTTAATCTTAATTCCTCACCAATTTCAATAAATAATTCAACAATAGTGGAAAATCATACGGGTATTTACAGCAACACTTCTGCTCCAGTCATTACAAATTGCTTCATAGTGAATAATACGGATTATGAGATTTATGCAAATAATCCAAATGCTTATCCTGATTTTATTAATTCTACAGTTATCGGTTTTGGTTCATCTATTGTAATTGGAAGTGGTATGCAAACTATTGACAAAACATGGATATATTTTAACGGGGATTATGAAATTATTGGTGATATAACAGTAGCAAAAGATAATAATAAATGTCGTTTAACTATTCTGCCGGGAAATACTATAAAATTTGATGCAGGAGTACAACTCCAGATAGGTTATTATCAAACCGGTTATCCGTATCATTCATTTGGCGGAGAGTTATATGCCGAAGGTTCTTCTGCACTAAATAATATAACCTTTACTGCTCTTAATGGAGCCAAAGGTAATTGGGATGGTATTTACTTCCATGATAAAAGTGATTGGGGCGGTTCGACATCATTATTAAAATATTGTGAAATTGAAAAAGGCAGTTCCTACAATATATATTGTAATTCTACTAATCAACCCGAAGTTGAATATTCAGAAATTCAGCTTTCTGATGGTTATGGAGTTAATTTGAATAATTCCTCTCCTTCTTTCCTGTTATCCAAAATTATTAGTAATACTTCTTATGGATTTTATTTAACCGGTTCAAGTAATCCTCAAATTGGAAATACACAATGTATGGGTTGTGATCTGTATGGAAACGGAACTTATGATATTTACAATAGTACGGGAAATAATATTGGGGCAAGATATAATTTCTGGAACAACACGGATAGTATTTATATAGCAAACAGGATTTATGATTATTATGATGACCCCGCCAAAGGCATTGTTAGTTTTAGTCCGTATGCGTATGCTTCCTATTATAATTATGATATAATGGAAGTTGTAGTTGATTCTTATACAGATGTAAATTGTCTGGGTGGAAGCGATGGTACAATAAATATTACTGCATCCGGAGGAGTACCCCCATACAGTTATTTATGGTCTAATGGCGATACGATAGAAGATGTTTCAGGACTTGCTGCAGGGTATTATTCGGTTATTGTAACTGACATTAATGATTGCCCTGCCGAAACTTCTGCTACTCTCAGTGAACCTCCTACTGCTATTAGTTTGCAGATGTCAAGTACTAATGTCAGTTGTATGGGTTGTTGCGACGGAACTGCTATGGTCGTTGCTTCGGGAAGTGTCGATGGATATTCATATCTATGGGATGACCCCCTTGCACAAACAAATGATACTGCAGTAGGTTTATGTATCGGGACTTACATTGTTATTGTTACTGATACAAATGGTTGTACTGCAACAGATTCAGTTGAGGTTATTAATAATACAAGTGGTTATACTATTAGTGGACAGCTTACTTATGATAACACTTCATCAACTGCATTAAATAATACTACTGTATTCCTGAAAGATTTTAGTGAAGATATAATATTTACAGAAAACACAGATGCACTCGGAACTTTTTGCTTTATCGGACTTGAGAACAATTCATATATTTTAGATCTCCATAGTGATAAACAATGGGGCGGAGGCAATGCAACCGATGCACTCGGCATAATGAAGCATTATTCAGGTATGACATTATTGACCGGTTTGAGGGAAGGTGCTGCAGATGTTAATGCTAGCGGTTATATAAATTCAACTGATGCTTTACAGGTTATGCAGAGATATACAGGACTTATCAATAGTTTTAATGCAGGTGATTGGTTGCTTGAAAGGGATACGGTGATTATAAGCGGCGCCAACGAAACGAGCAATATGGAAGGAATTTGTTATGGCGATGTTAATGGTTCTTATGTGCCTCCTTCTTTAAAACCAGATCCGACTATTATTATTAATTATGAAGGATTGTTAGTAATAGAATCTTATGAGGAATTTGAATTACCCGTTCGTGTTGACGAAAAGCTGCAAATCGGTGCAATGTCTCTGACAATTAATTACCCTGAAGACTTAGACGTGCTGGATGTAATTCCTGCTGAAGGAATGCAGGATTTAATGTATAATGCTAAAGCAGGTAAATTAAGAATTGCATGGTATAATTTGACATCTGTATTTTTAATTGACAATGACCCTGTGATAACTTTAAAACTAAAATATACAGCAAATGCTGATAATATTATCGAATTAACTCTTGATGATTACAGTGAATTTGCCAATGGTGATGCTAAAGTAATTCAGAGTGTTGTTTTAAATGTTCCTTATATTAAAGTTACACCGTCAACTGTCGAACCAATATCTGATATTCCTGAAGACTATTCATTGAGTCATAATTATCCGAATCCGTTTATAAATAAAACAGAAATTGAATACACTTTGCCTGAGCCGGGAAATGTTAAGCTCATAGTGTTTGATCTGCCCGGAGAGCCAATAGAAATTCTTGTTGACAAAAGACAATCTGCGGGTAAATATAAAGTAACATTCAATAGTTACGGCTTAGCACCTGGAATTTATCTTTATAAGATTGAAGTCAGAGGAGTTAAAACAAATTTTGTTCAAACAAAGATGATGGTTATTAGTAAATAATGAATATCAATTGTTAAATTGTTGTGGTTTAACAATTTTCTGATTATAACGTTTTGTTGTGTTAAAGTATTAAGCTGCTAATTATCTGCAACTTAGTGAATCTTGGTGTCTTTGAGTTTTTCTGGCAAAAAAATCCTGCCACAAAGACACCAAGACTCAAAGAAACACAAAGAAAAACTGATAATAAAATTCATAATTATTTTGTTAAATCATAGCAAAGTGTTATAATCAGACAATTTTTTAAAATAATTTTAAATGGGAATCAAATCAATAAGGATATTAATATTTGTTTACCTGATATCAGTTTGGTCTGTATTGTGTTCGCAATCAATCACAACCACTATCATAACAGTAACAGCATGTCCGGGTGATACAGCAGTAATTCCTGTTTATGTTACTAACTTCAATGATGTAGCTGCAATATCACTTACTCTTAAATATGATACGGTTGTTTTTGATTTTGTTGATTATCAGAATTTACATAATGCTTTGGCAACAGGAATGTTTCTTTTAAATAATTTTGAAAACAAAATAATTATATCATGGACTTCATTAGATCCGGCAATTATCGGAAATGATACTTTGTTGGAATTTAAGTTTGTAATGAATGGAGGTACAAGCGAATTGATTTGGGATACAATAACACCCGGAAGTTGCGAATACAGTGATTTTTATGGGAATATCATTCCTGCTTATTTTATTAACGGTGAAATAATTTCTGATTTGAATAATCCGACTTTATTTTCACCTCAAAATGCTAGTAGTAATATAACGATTAATCCGACTTTGGTATGGAATACTTGTAATTGTAATCCTATTTACAATATACAACTTTCAACAGATTCTGTTTTTTCTAATATTATTATTGACTCAACTGGTTTAGAAGAAACATTTTTTGATGTAAGCGGTTTGGAAGAAACAACTAAATATTTCTGGCATATAAAAGCTGAAAAATCACAACAAATTACT
>JAIOSH010000217.1 GCA_021107685.1 Bacteroidales bacterium
AGCGACTGGATTGAACTATATAATAATAGCAATAATCCTATAACCTTATTGAATTATAGCTTATCTGATGATTCTACAGACCTAAGCAAATGGATATTTCCTGAAATAACCATTTCTGCACATAGTTTCATATTGGTATTTGCTTCAGGTAAAGACAGATTAGATACTAATGAATTACATACTAACTTTACAATCTCGTCAAGTGGTGAAGAACTATTTCTGTTAAATAGTTTTGGTATAATAATTGACCAAACTGATCCTGTAGAATTATCAGTAGATGAAGTATATGGACGATTACCTGATGGAAGTAATAACTGGTTAGAATTATTCAGCCCTACACCTGACAGTTCAAATAATGTAAATAATCAACTGTTATTTTCTCATGAAGGAGGATTTTATACATCCCCTTTTTATTTAAATATCATATCCTTATTAGGTGATACGGTTTTCTATACATTAGATGGAAGCATTCCAACGGAAAACTCAAATATTAATATCTATTCATTATTCATGGATTATAAATATTCATCACCCAATTATTTTTCGGAAATACCAACAAGTCCGGGACAATCTTTAATTAGTTATAAAGCTTGGGAATCTCCTGCTAATATAATTGACAAGGCAAGTATATTAAGATGTGCTTCATATAAAAATGGAATAAGAACGAGTAAAATATATACTCAAACATTTTTTATTGACAGTATAATTTTTGAAAAATACAATATCCCTGTAATATCTATAGTAACTGATGGTGAGAATCTTTTTAGCTATGATAATGGTATTTATGTTCCCGGAATACATTACGATTCGATTAATCCTGAATGGACAGGTAATTACTTTCAACAAGGTGAAGAATGGGAAAGACCTGTTCATATTGAGTATTATGAGTATGAAGGAGATATAGGTTTTTCGCAAGATGCAGGTATTAGAATTCATGGAGGTAAAACCAGACAAGCAGCTCAAAAATCATTAAGATTATACGCCAGAGATGAATATAGCGAAAAATATTTCAATTATCAACTAATGCCACAAAAACAGAATAATAAGTATAAAAGATTCTTATTAAGAGCATCTATGAGTGCATGGAATGGTCAAACAATTATTGCAGATGTTTTAGCTCATGAAATTGTAAGAGATTTAGATGTTGAATATCAGGATTATCAACCTGTTGTTGTATATATTAATGGGGAGTATTGGGGTGTTCATACGATAAGAGACAGAATTGATGAAAGATATATTGCATATACATATAATTTAAACAAAGATTCTGTTGATTTAATAAACGGTAATTATAACCTGGTTGTGGCAGGTAGTAATGTACATTATGTCAATCTCCTGGAATTTATTGAATTGAACGATCTATCATTCGAAAGTAATTATGAATACGTTACAACGCAAATGGATATTGATAATTACATTGATTATCAGATAGCTGAAATGTTCTTCGCAAATTACGATTGGCCTGCAAACAACATGAAATTATGGAGACCTCAAACCCTGAATGGTAAATGGAGATGGATATTTTATGACATAGATGCAGGATTTGGAAATTATAATTATAATATGTTTATTCATTCAACAAAAAATGACAGCAATATTACTTGGCCAAATTCACCTTCTTCCACTTTTTTATTTAGAAACTTATTGAAAAACAACAGTTTTGTTAATCTATTCGTTGATAGATATGCGGAAATCTTAAATCAAGATTTTGATGCAAACACTTTGGTTAGCAAATTAAACACAGTAAAAAAAATATATGAGAATGAAGTTTCTCATCATATTTTTAGATGGAATTACCCTGATAGTATTTCAAAATGGGAAAGCGATATTGAAGATAATCTATTATTTTTTATTGAGAATAGACCGTGTGGAGTAGAAGAAAATATTATTGAGTTTTTTGATCTGAATGAATTTGGTTTTAGTTGTAATAATAATATTGATGAAATTGAAAAAAAAAATATACTATTTCTTGCTCCAAATCCGAGTATAGGAATCTTCTTCATATATAATAATTCATCAGAAATTATTAAAGGAAATATAACAATTACAAGTGTTACAGGAAAAATCGTCTATGTTGAAAATAATGTATCTCTAGTAGGAAATGAAAAAAAATATTTTAATTTAACTGAATTACCAAAAAATACATATATATTGAATTTTTATAACACTAATTTCTCTGAAATAAAGAGAATTATAATTATAAAGTAATTTGTTAACCTTAAAGCATACATACTGTGCCCTTTTTTACAAAACCGTTGGCTCATATAATTAGTATTTTCAAAAAACTTTATTAACTTTGCCATTCGGGGCTACACACAGTGTAGCAGCAATACAGGGTGTAAGTAGTTTGCGTAGATTATAAACCGCTTCAAAGTTTCTACTCGTTGGATACGAATGGAGCTCACAACCCCTTACTTCTGCTTCACAAAAGCATTCTGCCTCATGCCAAAAAAATAGAAAAAAGTAAAATATTTATTATCTTTGAAAAAAATTTATAGGAATATGGAGCCAGGAACATATCAAATATCATTAAAGTTTAATCAAATTCTTGAACTTGTCAGACAGTTATCTCTGAAAGAAAAAATCAAACTAAGAAAGGAACTTGAGAAAGAAACGGTAAATAATAAATTAACCGAACTACTTAATATTTTTCAGACAGACGAGTTATCAGAAGAAACGATAAATGAAGAAGTCGAAATAGTAAGACAAAATCTTTATGCGAAAAAAAAAGCGTATTAAAGTAATTATTGATACTAATCTGTGGATTAGCTTTTTAATCGGCAAAAGATTAAAGAATCTAAAGGTCTGAAATAATTGACTTTAAGGAATTTGAGAAACAGATGAATTAAGGCACGACATTCCATTACGGGGCAGGCACAATTTATCCCGCACCTCAAAATAATATTTAGCCCTAATTCCAATTTAAAAGCAACTTAAATATCATTACCTTTGTCTATTGAATAAAAAGGTATAAATATGAACAAAAGCTATTCAATTTTACTCATCATTCTGATCATTGTTTTTCATTTGATAAATTCTAAAAGTTTTGCCCAGGAATATCCTGAAATTAAAAAAATTGGAAAAGGGCAAATTTTTTTCTCAGGAATATTAAATGGCTTTAATTATAATATATATGACAAGATAACCGGTGAGCAAAGAAAATATATTAATGAAAAAATTGCAGAAAATATTATTGTTTTAAAACAACAAGGAAAATTAATTCAAAAGTTTAAGAATTACGAAATTTTATTTGAACTCCCCCTCAAATTAAAAGACGGATTGACAGATCAGGGTTTTTATTCAATTTCAGCTTATGTTGACCACGATACATTATACCCGAATCATATTTTAGATTACAATTGTGGAAATATTACTTATGATCTTGATGATGGATATAATCATACTGGAACGGATTTTTTCACATGGCCCTTCCCTTGGTATAAAATGGATAATGATGAAGCAGAGGTCATTGCAGCAGCATCAGGTATTATAGTTTTAAAACAGGATGGTAATTTTGACAGGAACTGTGAGGAAAATTACGATCCATGGAATGCAATATATATTCTGCACGAAGATGGCTCAATAACATGGTATGGGCATTTTAAAAAAAATTCCTTAACCGCTAAGAATGTTGGAGAAACTGTAAATACCGGCGAATTTCTTGGCATTGTCGGAGGTTCAGGTAGTTCTATTACACCGCATTTACATTTTGAGGTTCATGATGCTAATAATAATCTAATTGACCCATTTCATGGACCTTGTAATTCATTAAATAATAAATCATGGTGGATAGAACAATTACCCTATAAGGATGCAGGAATAAATAAAATAAGTACAAATTTCAAATTACCTGTATTCCCCGAATGTCCCGAACAAGAAATACCTAATGAGTCAAATAATTTTTATCTTAAAGATACTGTCTTTCTTTTATGCTATTTTAGAAATTTATCTACAGGAGATAGTGTAAATTTTTTCATTTACAGACCTGATAATACTTTATGGACAAATTGGACATGGTCATCAACATGGCAATTTTATACGGCTGCATGGTTATATCATTGGATTATTATAAATAATGAAATGGAAGGGATATGGAAATATAAAATTGTTTATAAAGATAAAACATACGAACATTTCTTTGAAGTTTTAAATTCTGCCGGAATTTCAAATCAAAACAAAAATGCAGAAATAATTCTTTATCCCAATCCTGCTTCAGCTTATATAAATATTGAAATGCCTGAATCAATTGAAAATATTCATGATATTAAGATATATGACCTGCTTGGAAATGATATTTCTAATATCAGGTTTAAAAAAATTGATAAAAATAATTTCCGTATTAGTATTCTAAATAATATAAAAGGAATATTTTTTTTACAACTAACTACGAAAAATTTCGTATATATAGAAAAATTTATGATAAATTAGCCTGCAAAATTTTAAGTTATGAAAATAATAAAACAATTTCTATTACTTATAATTATTTTTTTATTTGTAATTAGTTGTGGTACAAAAACCGTTAATACCGATACTGTCTATTTAAATGAGACTTCACTTGCATGGATTCCTTTTCAAGGTGATGAACAAGTAACATTTATCAGTTCCGATTCAAATGAGGTTGTTTATCACGGCACAGGCAAAAACATTTATTTTGAAAATGTTTTATATGAAACAGAGCAAACCGGATTTTTTTCTTCTGAAAAGAATTATTATGCTGATATGGAAAGAATAGACTTAATTTTTCAATCTGATTCTTTAGCATATAACATAAAATATTATTTAGAAACTAATAAAGGAAGCATTGGTGATTGGGATATTTTTAAACTTAGTTTTTCAGATAAAAATTTTTCAATTCTTATGAAAAAAATCGTTTATTACACAGATGATTGGGATTATGGAGAACACTTTGAATATGCAGATTCTATCACAATAAATGATAATAAATATTATAATGTTTATTATTTTACTCAACTTAGCAGACCTTATGAAATTTATTATACACAAACCCAAGGTGTCGTGGGTTTTCGGTTATCAGATTATGAGATATGGAGTCTGAAAATTGAACCGGATACAACTAATAACATTAACTAAATTAAAGATTGCAGATCGTATAATTTTTTATAAACACCGTTCAGGGCTAACAATTCCGAATGTGTTCCTCTTTCAACTAATTTACCTTTTTGTATTACAATAATTTCATTTGCAAACTGAACAGTAGATAACCTATGTGCAATAATAACAGATGTTCTGTTTTTCAAAAGTTTTATCAATGCATCCTGAACCAATCGTTCCGATTCGGTATCTAAAGAAGAAGTTGCTTCATCAAGGATCAATATGGGAGGATTTTTCAATACAGCCCTTGCAATGCTTATTCGTTGCTTTTGTCCACCCGAAAGTTTCACTCCCCTGTCTCCTATTGACGTGTGATAACCATTCTCCATCTTTGAAATAAATTCATGTGCATTAGCAACTTTTGCTGCTGCAATTACTTGTTCCTCACTAATATCATGCATTCCAAAAGCAATATTATTAAAAACAGTATCATTAAATAAAATCGATTCCTGGGTTACAATACCCATTAATCCCCTTACATCAGAAATAATAATATCTTTAACATTTACCCCGTCAATTAAAATCTCTCCTTTTGTACAATCATAAAAACGAGGCAGCAAATCAACCATTGTGGATTTACCCCCACCTGATTGACCTACAAGAGCAATAGTTTTTCCTTTTTGAATGTTTAAATTGATATTATCAAGAATAACATCTTTTTCATAAGAAAAACTAACATTTTTATATTCAATTTCTTTATTAAATTCATTTTTTGAAATAGCATCAGATTTTTCCTCAATAACCTCTTCTGCATTTAAAATATATTGGATTCTCTCAACTGTAGCTGCTCCTTTTTGGATATTATAAACAGCAGTAGTAACAGCTTTGGCAGGTGGTATTAATTGCGAAAAAATTCCGAGATAAACAATAAAAACAGTACCATCAAGCAAAGAGTCGGGATTTAAAACCAATCTTCCTCCAAACCATAATACAATTACCAAAACTATAGCTCCTAAAAGCTCGCTTAATGGCGAGGCAAGGTCTCTTTTCCTGTAAAGTTTTATCATTAAGCGTGTGTATTCCTTATTTGTTTTTTGAAACTTTTTATTTGTTATATTAATAGCATTAAAAGCTTTTATAATTCTTAAGCCTGAGATGGTTTCCTCAATAATTGATAATATCACACCCATCTTTTTTTGTCCTTTCACAGAAGTTCTTTTTAAACTTTTACCAATTCTTCCAATTAAAAAGCCGCTTACAGGTAAAAGAACGAGAACAAAAATTGTCAGGGAGGGGCTTATTAGAAATAAAGTTAAAAGATAAGTAAGTATTGTTATAGGTTCCCTGAAAATCATTTCCAGTGAACTCATAATCGACCATTCAATATCCTGAACATCAGAAGTCATTCTCGCAATAAGATCACCTTTTTTATGCCTTGTATAATATGACAATGGAAGTATTAATATTTTTAAATATAATTCGTTTCTCATGTCTTTAATAACTCCATTTCTTACAGGTGCTAAAAAATACATAGCTAAATATCGAAAAATATTTTTTAAGAAAAACAGTATTACTATTGATATGGAAATATACAATAAAGAATTAAGCTCTCCATATTTTGTAATTAATTCGCTGATTTGATAATAAAAATTGTCTTTTATTAATTGAGAATCAAAATTTATTACATCATGAAATGTTAAAGGAGGGGGTGCTTGTGCAATATATTTGGTTTTATTAAAAAGAATATCAAATATTGGTATAAAAAAGGCAAATGTTACTAATGAAAATAATATTGATAAAACATTGAATAATATATTGAGTGATGTAAAACCCCAATAAGGTAAAACATATTTTAATACTTTCATTAAATTCTTCATAAATGCAAATATAGAATAAAAGTAATTACTCAATTTATAAAAATTTTCATTTCCATGCTTTTACAATTAAACCTGTTCCTGTATTATGTTTGTACATAACATCTGCATAATTTAATATTAAAGCAACAGGAAAAGTAATTATATAATAGAAAGGTAATAATAAAAAAAATAATTTTGAAGTATTAAGCATTAAAATTGGGTATTTCATTGTCAGTCGCCACGATATTTTTCCCGGGGTTCCATAATTATACTTTGCTTCGGTTTTTGAAAAACCGGCTTTTTCCAATTTTTCCTTTATTTCATTAATATTATATCCATCCCTTACATGTTCATCAATAAAAGAATCACTATCATGCTTATGCACATCCGAGCCTCCTTTATCAGAAGGAGTTGATATCAGAACCATTCCATCTGATTTTAAAGACTCGTAAAAATTTTTAAATACTTTTACATCATCAGGAATATGTTCCATTACATCAACGGAAAGTATTAAATCAAATGCTTCTTTTTCCACATATTTTTCAAGGTCTGCAAATTCAAAAGAAACATTATTCATTCCGATTCTATCAAAAAAATTATTACAATCTTCTATTTGCTCTTTTTTTATATCAACTCCTTTTATATTCCATTTTTTTTTGAATGAAGCCAGATAATAAGAATATTGACCAAAACCGGAGCCTGCATCTAAAATATTACGCTTTCCGTCTTTATTTTTCGTCCATATTTTCACTTCTTTTTTTATATGCCAGGTTCGGAGCAATAAAAGGTCGAGTAAACAATAAAATAATTTCCTTAAAAAAGGTGTTTTGTTAAATACCTTTCCCAGACTTTGTTTTATAGGATCATACTGCATTTATACTACTTTTAATTATTTTTTTTCCAATATAAAATTATACGAGTTTATTTTGCCTGCACGAAAACTATTCAAAACTGTCATTTCGAGTGAAGCGAGAAATCCCATACCCTGTCATACATACTGATGAAGATTTCTCCTTTCAGTCGAAATGACAAGAAGCAACGTTTTCGTGTAAGCACTATTTATCTTTTAATAAACCTTCAATATTTTCAATATAATCTAATGTGTCGTCAATAAAAAATTCAAGACTTGGTATGGCTTTTAGTTGATTTCTAAGCTTTAGCCCTAAATTATACCTGATTTTTTTAGTTTTCTGTCTGATATTTTTTAATAATTCTTCTTTGTCTTTTGTGGCAAATAAGCTAAGATACACTTTTGCAATTGAGAGGTCTCTTGTTACATTAACTTTTGTAACTGTAATCAAAGTTCCTTTAAAAGAATTTTTATTTTCAAGCTGAAGAATCAATCCAAGTTCTTTTTGTAATAATCTTGATATTTTATTTTGTCGTGTTGTTTCCATATTGCAAAATTACTATTATAAACTGAATTTCAATATACGATTATATCGAAAACTTTTTTTGTTTTTTTAACAAACTTTTTTCAAAGTCAGAAGTCGGAAGACAGAAGACCGAAGCCGGAAGACAGAAGACCGAAGTCGGAAGAGATTTTACTTCGAACTTTTGACTTGCCCTTAAGGTCGTTATGTTATATGTAATAATGATATAAATAAAACTTATATAAACACAATAACACTTTAACACATAAACCATTTAACCATATAACAATAAAACAATATTTGCACAATCAAAACCTTACAGATAAAATTTTTTATACTTTTGTTTGAAAAAAAAATTAACAAAATTTATAATGAAAAGCATTTGTGCATTTTGTGGCTCAAGTACGGGTAAAAATGATACTTATAAAAACCATGCAAGGCAGTTTGGAAAATTGCTCGCAAAGTACAATATCACTTTAATTTATGGAGGAGGTAAAGTTGGGATTATGGGTGTTTTAGCTGACAGTGTTTTAGAAACAGGAGGACAAGCTATTGGTGTGATGCCTAAAAATATTATTGAACTGGAAATTTCTCATAACAGACTTACCAAACTTCATATAGTAAACAATATGCACGAAAGAAAAGCATTAATGGCTGATCTTTCTGATGCATTTGTAGCTTTACCAGGTGGTTTCGGTACTTTTGACGAACTCTCTGAAATTCTGACTTATAATCAATTAAGAATTACTGATAAACCAATCGGTATATTTAATATAAACGCTTATTTTGACCATCTTCTTAAATTTTTCGACCATAGTGTTGCAGAAAATTTTATTAGAAAAGAGCATAGAAATAATTTAATTGTTGATGATAATGCTGAAAACCTGCTTAATAAATTAAAAGCATATAAACCAGTACATATTACAAAGTGGATTGAAGATTTAAAAGAGGAAAATTCTTTGAATTAATAATATGATAATAATTGGAATTACAGGCACACTTGGAGCTGGAAAAGGAACTATTGTTGAATATCTTGTTAAGAAAAAAGGATTTGTCCATTTTTCAGTAAGAGCTTTTTTAATTGATGAAATTAAAAAGAGAAAGCTTCCTGAAAACAGGGACAGTATGGTAAAAATAGCTAATGAGTTAAGGGCAAAACATTCGCCGTCATATATTATTGACCAACTTTATATAAAAGCAAAATCATCAGGAAATAACAGCATAATTGAAAGTATCCGTACTCCCGGAGAGATTGAATCTTTAAAGAAAAAAGGTGATTTCTATCTTTTTGCTGTTGATGCAAAGCCACAAATAAGATTTAACAGGATTCTGCTGAGAAATTCCGAAACAGATCATATTTCTTATGAAACGTTTTTAAAAAATGAAAAACGTGAAATGACTTCTGATAACCCGAATAAGCAGAACGTAAGAAGATGTATTGAATTGGCTGATTATGTTTTTGATAATAATGGAAAAACTACAGAATTACATAATAAAGTCGAAAAAGTGTTAAGAGAAATGAAAACATAAATTGTTAAAATGTTAAATTGCTATATTGTTATATTGCTTTATTGTTAGGTTTATCATTTGCGATTTAAAATTGAGAATAATTAAAACTACTGAGGTCTGAAATTATGCAAAAGCCTGCATCTATTTTGAAATAATGATTTTTTGCGAGAACATCTGCTTTCCGGCAGTTACACGTAACATGTACAATCCGGACGGCACATTCTCCACACTGAGGGGCTGAGTTGATAAGCCCAATCCTGATGATATTTCAAAAGATTTGACCTTTTGCCCGGTTTGGTCAAACAATTCTAAAAGATAATGTGCAGGCTGCCATGTCGCATCTATCTCAAGATTGATATGATCTGTTACAGGATTTGGGTAGCAATGTATGGGGGAATTGCCCAAACTTACATCCTGCTCTTCTATACCCGCAACATCCGTATAATAAAGCTCAAGGATGATTGCAAAATAGAATAATAAATATTCTCCTCCCATGAAAATTTTTAACATAGCATTATACGAACTTTCCATCCAATTGCTTCCATCCCATTCATAAGCTGTGGCAATAACTTTATCTGGGAAGAATTCGTATTCAACTTTCACTAAATTCACCCATGCGCCGTTTTCCCAGTGTTGATATAACTCAGTCAGCATATTCCTATTGGCATCGTAAGTGTAAGTATCTAACAAGGAATTCACCCATGCGTCGTTTTCCCAGTATTGTCTTAAATAAGTCAACTTATACCCATTGACGTCATAAGTGGAGGAATATAACCGGTCATTCACCCATGCGCCGTTTGCCCAGTCTTGATTTAAATCAGTCAGCATATTCCCATTGGTGTCGTAGGTGTAGGTATCTAACAAGAAATTTACCCATGCACCGTTTGCCCAGTATTGATATAAATAACTCAACATATTCCCATTGGCATCGTAGGTGTAAGTATCTAAGCAAGAATTCACCCAGGCACCATTTTCCCAGTATTGAAATAAATAAATCAGCATATTCCCATTGGCGTCATAGGTGTAGGTATCTAACAAGAAATTTACCCATGCACCATTTTCCCAGTGTTGAGATAACGCAGTCAGCATATTCCCATTGGTGTCGTAAGTGTAGGTACCTAACCTGTCAATCACCCATGTACCGTTTTGCCAGTATTGAGATAAATCAGTCAGCATATTCCCGTTAGCGTCGTAGGTGTAAGTATATAACCAATCATTCACCCAGACACCGTTTTCCCAATGTTGAAATAAATAAGTCAGCTTGTTCCCGTTGGTATCGTAAGTGTAGGTATATAACCAGGAATTTAGCCAGACACTGTTTTCCCAGTCTTTCTTTAAATTAGTTAGCATATTCCCGTTAACGTCGTAGGTGTAGTTAATTAACTGGTCATTCACCCAGGCACTGTTTTCCCAGTGTTTTAATAACTCAGTCAGCATATTTCCGTTGGAGTCGTAAGTGTATATAACTTTATAGTTTCCATAATATTCATCCAAAACAAATATTGAATCCACTCGTATGCCTATTTGGGTATTTGGCATGCTTGGCATACGGAAATCCATTTCTACGGAGAGGACTGTTTCATGGTTTTGCTCCGGGTGGGCGTGCCGCAAAATGAGGGAATGATGGGGCAGCCTGTATTCGGACTGAGGTAAAACACTATGCTGCTGTTGCGACCAAAGTGGGCAAGTCAGCAAAACAATGATGAAAGAAAATAAAAGGTTTTTCATGATAAAAA
>JAIOSH010000025.1 GCA_021107685.1 Bacteroidales bacterium
AAATTTTTGCATTAAAGAAATTTATTTTAATTTTGCATTCCCTTTTACAAAAATAAACTATTGTCCGATGGTGTAACTGGCAACACGTCTGATTTTGGTTCAGAAGAGTCCAGGTTCGAGCCCTGGTCGGACAACATAAATAAAATCTCTATAACTTGATAGTTTATAGAGGTTTTTTTATTTAAATTTAACAAGCTGAAAAAATATGTTAATGCTGTTAATTATTTATAATTTTGGATTTTGTTAAGATTTGCTCAATAAGCTTTGGAAAAAATTCATATTCTAATTTATGGATTTTTTCAGCAAGAGAATCCTGAGTTTCGCCTTTTTCGACAGGGCATCTAACCTGGAAAATTATTTCACCTTCATCATATTTTTCATTTACATAATGTATTGATATTCCTGATTCTTTTTCATTTGCTTCAATAACAGTTTTATGAACATTCATACCATACATTCCTTTGCCTCCATATTTGGGCAAAAGGGCAGGATGGATATTAATAATCCGTCCTTTAAATTCTCTTAAAATATTATGAGGTATCAGCCATAAAAAACCTGCTAAAACAATAAAATCAATATGATTTAATTTTAATTTGTCAAGAATTAATTCAGTATTATAAAATTCGTTCCTGTTAAAAACAACAGACAAGATATTAAACTTTTTTGCCCGTACTAAAACATAAGCATCATTCTTGTTTGATAAAACAAGTGATACTTTAATATTTTTACTATCAATAAAATATTCTATTATTCTTTGGGCATTTGTACCGTTTCCTGATGCAAAAATTGCTATATTTTTCATATGAAAGGGATTAATAACATAAGGTAGCTCAAGGCTACAAACAAATGTAAATAAGAGTTATATGTTATATTGTTATATTGTTACATTGCTATATTGCTATATTTTCAGTTTATCATTGGTGAATTTGATCAACCAGTTGATTTCTTTCGGAAGTAATTTTAATTGTTCTAAAATATGATCATACTGTTCAATTGTCAGGAGTTTTCTGACCTTTGACTTTTCGTTCCAATCAAAAGATTCCCAAACCGAACCGATACTATACCTGTAAAATTTTATTTTTTTAATAAACTTTTACTAAGCAATAGAATTTATTTTTCAAAGATATAATTTTCAGAGAATATAAATAAAACTTTTTTAAAAAAAATTACTGTATTATGTTAGTGTAAATCAATACTATAAATAAATGATTCATTAAAACATCCTATTTTTTTTGGTTAGTTTTGATAAAATTTATTTCTTTGCACAAAATTAATCAAAAAAGAAAAAATATGAGTGATATTTCAACAAGAGTAAAAGCTATCATAATTGATAAGCTTGGTGTTGACGAAAATGAAGTAACACCGGAAGCCAGTTTTACTAATGATTTAGGCGCTGATTCGCTTGATACAGTTGAATTAATTATGGAATTTGAAAAAGAATTCAATATTGCAATTCCTGATGATCAAGCTGAAAAAATAGGTACTGTAGGAGAAGCTATAGCCTATATCGAAAATAATACAAAATAAATAAAATTCGTTTTATTAATGAAGTTAAAGCGAGTAGTAGTAACAGGATTAGGTGCACTAACTCCATTGGGCAATACCATTAATGATTTTTGGAATGGTTTGATTAATGGAGTTAGTAGTGCTGATAGCATCACCCATTTTGATACATCAAAATTCAAGACACAATTTGCCTGTGAGTTAAAAAATTATGATGCAAAAGCACATTTTGATCGTAAGGAAGCAAGAAAATATGATCCGTATGCACAATATGGATTAGTTGCTTCTGAAGAGGCGATAAAAGATTCAGGCATAAATCTTGAAACAATTGATTTAGACAGGGCTGGTGTTATCTGGGCATCAGGAATTGGCGGATTAGCAACTTTTATTCATGAAGTAGTATCATTTGCAAGAGGAGATGGTACTCCACGATTTAATCCGTTTTTTATTCCTAAAATGATAGCTGATATCGCAGCAGGTCATATTTCAATAAAATATGGCTTCAGAGGACCTAATTTCGCAACTGTTTCAGCTTGTGCTTCTTCTGCAAATGCAATAATTGACTCATATAATTATATCCGTTTAGGCAAAGCGAATATATTTATATCAGGCGGTTCTGAAGCTGCAATAAATGAAGCAGGAATTGGCGGATTTAATGCTATGCATGCCATCTCAACAAGAAATGATGATCCTAAAACAGGTTCACGCCCGTTTGATAAAGACAGGGATGGATTTGTATTAGGTGAAGGAGGGGGTGCGATTATTTTAGAAGAATTAGAACATGCATTAAAAAGAGGTGCTAAAATTTATGCCGAAGTTGCAGGTTGTGGTCTTTCTGCTGATGCCTATCATATGACTTCACCGCATCCCGATGGATTGGGAGCAAAAATTTCAATGAAATTCGCATTAGAAGATGCAGAAATGAAACCGCAGGATATTGATCATATAAATACTCACGGCACGTCAACACCACTTGGTGATATTTCAGAACCTAAAGCTATTGTCGATCTTTTTGGTGAACATGCCTATAAAATTAATATCAATTCTACCAAATCCATGACAGGTCATCTCTTAGGTGCCGCAGGTGCAGTTGAAGCAATTGCTTCTGTCTTTTCATTAAAAAATGGTATTATTCCTCCAACAATTAATCATTTTACGGATGACCCTGAAATAGATAATAAATTAAATTTTACATATCATAAAGCTGTAAAAAATAATATATCTACTGCATTAAGCAATACTTTTGGTTTTGGTGGACATAATGCTACAATTATTTTTAAAAAATTTATTGAATAATTAAGGTAATTGAATTTAAATCTTTTTTTACCGGTCAAATTTTATTTATCCCCTGATAAAAATTTATTTCGATCAATTAAGAATATTTTCGGTTTTTATCCCGGGAATATATTTCTTTATAAACTCGCCTTTCAGCATAGATCAGTTGCCACGAAACTAAAAGGTTTTAAGTTAAGTAACGAACGCCTTGAATATTTGGGTGATGCCGTTTTAAGCTCAATAGTAGCAGATTTTCTTTTTAAAAAATTCCCTTATAAAGATGAAGGTTTCCTAACTGAAATGAGATCTAAAATCGTCAGCAGATCACAATTAAACAAACTTTCTTATAAATTAGGTATTGATAAGTTTATCCAATCAGATAAAAATGGTAATAATGTTTACCGCTCAATGAATGGTGATGCCTTTGAAGCATTTATTGGGGCTTTGTATCTTGATAAGGGCTATGGTTTTACTAAAAAAATTATAATTAACAGAATAATAAAAGTTCATTTTAATATTGAAGAACTGGAAAATCTGGATATAAATTTTAAAAGTAAATTAATAGAATGGGCTCAAAAAGAAAAAAATTCTGTGGAATTTAAAGTTATTGATGAAGTCGGTTCCGGTTATAAAAAACAATATATTGTTGAAGTTTTAATAAATAATATTACTTTTACAAATGGTCGTGATTTTTCAATAAAAGGTGCTGAACAAAATGCAGCAGAAAAGGCAATTAATAAGATTATGTCCGAATAATAATAGTAAGAATCAGGTTTTGTGCTTTTGAAGTTTTATTGCACCGGAAAAATTTTCAACTAAGAAACTAAAAAATTCTGAGAAATGTCAAAAAAATTACGTTTAAATGTTGAATATAAGCCCGAATATGTAATTTTTGGTGTTTCCTGTCATAAAAAAGATTATTGGATAGCTTTTCATTTAAATAATGTATTAAACTTCAATTTTACAAGAATAGATGATTTTATATTCAATTCGCAGAAAAAAAAAGAAGCAATTTCTTTTCCTCTTTTTTATTTTGAAGATAAAGAAAAATTAAATACATATTATTTCATTTCAAATTACAATCCTAAAGGCAAATTAATATCAGCTTATAAGCAAACGGATTATTTTTTATTTATTAACGGATTATTTAATACGCAGCAAAAAGAATCATTAATAAAAACCATTAAATCTATTAAAAACGTATTAACAGTATTTGAAATAAATTTATTATCAATTAAGAATATTGATGATATTTTATCGGATTTGGAATTGCATATTTTAAAATTAAATAAAAAAAATAAATTGTAATTTTGAAGTGTGAAAAATATATTAGAAGACTTAAATAATGTTCAACGCTGTGCTGTAGAAGCCACAGAAGGTCCGGTTATAGTTATTGCAGGGGCAGGTTCGGGAAAAACCAGGGTGTTAACCTATCGTGTAGCTCATTTATTAAATATGGGAATAGACCCTTTTAATATCCTTGCACTTACTTTTACAAACAAAGCTTCCAGAGAAATGAAAGAAAGGATCTTGCAATTAGTCGGAAATGCAGATGCTAAAAACGTCTGGATGGGTACATTTCATTCCATTTTTGCCAGGTTATTAAGATATGATGCTCATAGAATCGGTTATCCTTCCAATTATTCAATATATGACACAGATGATTCAAAACGATTGATAAAAGCAATTATTAAAGAACAAAATCTTGATATTAAGATTTATGCACCAAACTATGTGTTAAAGGTTATATCGGGAGCAAAAACCAATTTAATATCAGCACAGGATTATAATGATAATTTTGAAATACAAACCCGTGATAAAATGGCCGGTAAACCCAAAATAGGTTTATTATACACTATTTATCGGAATCGTTGCTTCAAAGCAGCAGCTATGGATTTTGACGACCTGCTTTTCAATACTAATGTCTTATTACGTGATTTTCCTGAAGTCTTATATAAATATCAGCAAAAATTTAAGTATATCCTTGTTGACGAATATCAGGATACTAATTATGTTCAATATATGATAATAAAAAAATTAGCTGCCAATAATGAAAATATTTGTGTAGTTGGCGACGATGCACAAAGTATTTATGCATTCAGAGGGGCTAATATTCAAAACATCCTGAATTTTAAGAATGACTATCCTGATATAAAAGAATTTAAATTGGAACAGAACTACCGTTCTACACAAACAATAGTAAATGCAGCAAATAGTATAATAATTAATAATAAAAACCAAATATTTAAACAAATATGGACACAGAACAGTACCGGTGATTTGATTCAGTTAATAAAAGCTAATACTGATAATGAAGAAGGAATATTAGTTGCAAATTCAATCTTTGAAAATAAGATGAATAGACAATTGCAAAATGATGCCTTTGCAGTTCTGTACCGTACTAATGCACAATCAAGGTCAATAGAAGAGGCATTAAGAAAACTTAATATTCCATACCGCATATATGGTGGCATATCTTTTTACAAGCGTAGAGAAATTAAAGATATGCTTGCTTATTACCGTTTAACTATTAATAATAAGGATGAAGATGCATTGATAAGAATAATAAATTATCCGGCAAGAGGCATAGGAAAAACTACAATTGAAAAAATTACTATTGCTGCTAATAAAAACAAAAAAAGCTTGTGGGAAATTATTAATGACATTTCAAATTACCAATTAGGAATAAATACGGGAACTCAATCAAGAATCGCTGCTTTTGTAACAATGATAAAAAGTTTTTCAGTTCAGTTAGAAAATAAAAATGCCTTTGAACTTGGGAAGTTGATTGCCTCTTCATCAGGAATAATGAAGGATCTGTATGAAGATAAAACACCTGAAGGATTAAGCAGATATGAGAATATTGAAGAATTGTTAAACGCAATTAAAGATTTTTCTGAAAAAGAAACCGAACCGCTTGTAGCTGTTGAAAACAGTGAAAATTCAATTAGGACACTTAATGAATTTATGCAGGATATTGCTTTACTTACCGATGCCGACACAAAAGATAAAGATAGTACTAATAAAGTTTTATTAATGACAATTCATTCTGCTAAAGGTCTTGAATTTCCCTATGTTTATATTGTCGGCGTGGAAGAGAATCTTTTTCCTTCCATACAATCTTTAGGTTCAAGGGCTGATTTGGAAGAAGAACGAAGATTATTTTATGTGGCACTTACAAGAGCCGAGCAAAAGGTAACTATTTCTTATGCCGAAAATCGCTATCGCTGGGGCGATATAACAATTTCCGAACCAAGTCGTTTTATTGATGAAATTGATGAGAAATATATTGAATTTCCCCAAAAAAAATCTATCCATAATAAAACAGTCTCTTCTGTTGATAATTCTTCTTTCTTAAATAAAAAATTTGTATCAACAATAGATAAAAATAAATTAAAAAAGATAAGTAATTTGTCTAAAACTTATTCAGCAAATAATCAATATTTCGATACTTCTGTAATTGATGTTTTACAAACAGGAATGCAAGTTAAACATCTTCGTTTTGGCAAAGGAAAAGTGGTAAGTATTGAAGGAAAAGGCTCAAATAAAAAAGCTACTGTTTTTTTTAAGAATGTAGGTCAGAAACAATTATTATTGAAATTTGCAAAGCTTGAAATTATAAATCAGTAAAAAAACAAGTATTAAATGGAAACCAAAACAATTGATATTATAAAAGATGAAATTAAAAAAATTAAAGAAAAGAAAATAGTATCAAATCTTGTCTATCGTCAGGGACATACGTTATACCTTAACGGACAAAGTCAGTTGCTGACACAATCAAAATACTTCTTTGAATTTTCGGTTGAAGATGAATTTAATGATTTTGCAGTAAAAATATCTGTAAATGAAAATATTACAGCCGAATGTAATTGTAAAGCACGTGAATGGTGTCATCATAAGATTGCCTGTTTAATGCAGTTGCATGAGGAGTTGACACGTAACGGAAGAGAACATCAGCAAATAGGAAAGGAATATACACAACAGGGAATGATTAAACGTGTTTTGGAAGAACGCAGGGAAAAAGCAAGAAAAGCAGAATACAGAATCGAATTTGCTGATAATATTTATGGCGAGCATATTTTATACAATGAAAAGGGACAACAATATAAATTGACATTTTATAATTTTAAAAAAGAGCATGGCTATTGTTCCTGTCCTGATTATAAAACAAATAAATTAGGAACATGTAAGCATTTAATATTTGCTTTTAATTATTTCAAAACTGCCAATAAAGATTACAATAAAAAGAAACAAAGATATCCTTTTGTTGAAATATTTTTAAATCCACTAAAAGATTATTGCATATCGTGGTATTATCCTCATCCTTTAGAGATTGATATACATTCATTGATTAAAAAATATTTTGGAATAGAAAAATTTCTGCCTGATGAAAAAATAATTGATTTCTTAGGATTTATTCAGGAATCAGAACAATATAAGCAAATTTTTATACGTCCTGAAGTTTTGAAGAAGATTGAGACTGCATTTAATAAAGAAATGCTGAGTGAAAT
>JAIOSH010000186.1 GCA_021107685.1 Bacteroidales bacterium
AGCTTTATCTGCAATTAAAAATTATAAGAAATTTAAACATCTCACCTTTGAAACTGTGATGCTTAAAAAAGATGGAACTGAAATTCATGTTGAAAATAACACAAAATTACTTTTAAATAAAAAAGGCATCCCAATTGGAATTCAAGGTTCTACCAGCGACATCACCGAACGCAAAAAAGTAGAACAAGAACTAAAAAAACACCGCGAACATCTCGAAGGACTCGTAAAAGAACGAACCAAAGAATTAGAAGAAAAAACAAAAAATCTAACAAGGTCCCAACAATCTCTCACTTATCTCGTGGAAGATGTTAACGAATCGCGTACAGAACTTGATGCTTCAAATAAAAAACTTGAAGTTGTTAATAAAGAACTTGAAGCATTTTCTTATTCGGTTTCCCATGACCTTCGTGCTCCGCTTCGCACTATTGACGGTTTTTCAAAAATAATACTTGAAGATTATTCTGATGTTTTAGATAATCAGGGAAAACATTATCTGCAGCGTGTTAGAGCCGGATCTCAGAAAATGGGAAAATTAATTGATGAACTTTTAAACCTTTCAAGGATTGGAAGAAAATCAATAAAAAAGAAATCAATAAATTTAAAAGCTGTTGCTAATGAATCATATAAAATGCTTGAAGATGATTGGAAAAACAGAAATATCAACTTTGTTGTTCATGATTGCTCAATAATAAATTGCGATAAGGATCTTATTCAACATGTTTTTATAAACCTATTTTCTAATTCTCTTAAATTTACAAAAAATAAAACAATAGCCGAAATTGAGTTTGGTTGCAAACAAAAAAATAAACAAACAACATTCTTTGTAAAAGACAATGGAGTAGGATTCGACATGAAATATGCCGACAAACTCTTTTCACCGTTTCAACGACTTCATCGTGCAGATGAGTTTGAAGGTTCTGGAATCGGTCTGGCAATAGTTCAACGAATAATTTACAGACATGGCGGAAAAATATGGGTAGAATCGGAAATCAATAAAGGGACAACTTTTTATTTTACTTTATAACAAATTAATATAAAATGCCAAATTGTTATATGGTTAAATAGTTAATTTTGTAAATAATAAAATGATAAATGATAAAATGCGTAAATGATAAAAAAATCCGTGAAAATTCGTGTTATCCGCGTAATCAGCGTTCTATTATCCGTGTAATTAGTGTTCTATTAAATAATAAATAAATTAAATCATGAACCCAAAAAACATAAAATTTCTCTTAGTTGAGGACAATCCCGATGATGTTGAATTAACATTACGGGCATTCAGAAAAAATAATCTTGCTAATGAGATTATTGTTGCTAATGATGGTGAAGAAGCTCTTGATATTATTTTTCAACGTATAGAAAAATACAAGAAACAATCGTTGCCTGACCTGATACTGCTTGACTTGCAGTTGCCGAAAGTGAGCGGACTGGAAGTTCTCAGGGAAATAAAAAATAATCCCGCTACAAAAATTATCCCTGTAATTGTTCTTACATCATCAAAAGAAGAAAAGGATGTTATTGAAAGCTACAATCTTGGCGTAAACAGTTACATCCGCAAACCCGTTGACTTCGACAAATTCTCGGAAGTTGTTTTACAGTTGGGATTATACTGGTTGTTGCTGAATGAAATACCACCGAAATAAATGATAAAATGGTTAAATTGTTAGATGGTTGAATGGTTGTAGGTTACGAGTTGATAATTACGGGAATTAAATGATAATAAACTTATATGGTTAAATAGTTTACCCTGTTTACCCCATGAATTTTTTATTTCTTTGGGGTGGAATGTGAAACGAATTGTAACTATTTCATCATGGTTGAATTGTTAAATGGCTAAATTGGTTTATTGGTGAAGATAGAAGTAAGCAGTGGGCAATTAATGACAATCAAATGGCAGTGAGGCGAATGACAACTGAATGACTAAAATTTTAAAATTATGAATAAACAAAAACTACATCTGCTCATCCTCGAAGATAATCCCGATGATGCAGAATTGATGGTGAGAGAACTTGAAGAGTCAGGATTTGTTTTTGAATGGAAAAGAGTTGAAACAGAAAAAGAGTTTAAAAAAGCCCTTGAAGAAAAATACGATTTAATTTTATCAGACTTCAGGTTGCCTTCTTTTGACGGCATGTCTGCAATAAAACTTCAACAGCAAATAGCGCCCGAAATTCCGCTGATCCTTGTTTCAGGAACAATAGGCGAAGAACTTGCTGTTGAATGTATGAAAGCAGGAGCAAAAGATTATGTGCTTAAAGACAGGCTCTCACGGCTTAGTCCTGTTGTGAAACGTGCACTCAAGGAAGCAAAAGAACTCAAAAAACTTAAACAGGCTGAAGAAGCACAAAAAAAATCCGAAGAACAATTCAGATTAATTTCAGAAAACACTGGCGATGTTATTACCTTACAAACATTTGACTTGAAATCGTCTTATACTTATGTAAGTCCTTCGGTTAAGGCATTAGCCGGTTATGAGCCGAAAGAGATATTAGGTAAGTCTTGTTTTGATATTATTCATCCCGAAGATAAAAAAGCACTATTTCCTTTATTAAAGAAATATATTGGTTATAAGTTAAAAAATCTTATTAAAGAAAAAGAATCTGATTTTAGTAAAGTAATTGAATTACGCATTAAGGATAAATCGGGTAAATGGATTAATATTCAAAGTACAGTAAATATTGTTGGAAATCAATTACTGTTTGTTACCAGAGACATTACCGAACGCAAAGAAACAGAGGAAAAAGAAAAAGAACATCATAAAAATATTGAGTTTCTTTCCAAAACTGCAATGCGGTTTGTTGAATTTCCCCAAGATAAAGATATTTATAATTTTATTGGGGAACAGCTTCAAGAGTTTGCGGGCAAAGATTCTTATGTTGTTATAAATTCTATTGATACGGAAAAAAATATCCTGACCACCCGCTCGGTTCTTGGAATGGGAAAATTATCTGAAAAAGTTGTGGGTCTTTTGGGAAAGCATCCTGTGGGTATGACTTATAATGCAAAAGATGAAGAACTTGTTTATCTTTCTGACGGCAAATTGCATTTATACGAGGAAGGATTATATGGAATATTATTAAAGACAGTTCCAAAGACAATTTGCAATTCCATAGAAAAATTATTGATTATTAAAAGAATTTACACAATCGGCCTCACAAAAGATAATGAATTATTCGGAACTATTGTAATATCTTTAAAAGAAGGTGCCGGTGAACTTAAGAATAAGCAAACAATTGAAACATTTGTAAAACAGGCTTCCATAGCAGTTCAAAAAAGGCAGGCAGAGAAAGCCTTAAAAGAAAGCAATGAAAATTTTCAACAGGTTGTGTCTAATATTACAACTATTGTTTGGAAAGCAGACATCGGAAACAACGGAACTTTTGAAAATACTTATACTTCACCCGTTGTTGACGAATTATTGGACTTGCCCGCAGGAACAATAAAAAATGACTGGAATAAGTTTTTCAGCTATATACAACCCGAATATCTGGAACGAGTAAACAACGCTTTCAGAGAAGCAATAGTATCGCCGGGTAAAGAAATTGATTGCGAATACGAAGTATTAAAAAATAATGGACAAACAGCTTGGTTTCATTCAAAAGTCAGGTGTTTTGAAAAAAACGGAAAATCGCACGTTTTTGGCTCTACAACAGACATCACCGAGCGTAAGCAGACGGAGGAGATGCTACACATAGAGAGAGACAACTTGAAAAATATTTTAAATGCGATGGAAGATGGCGTTTATATCGTTGACCAACAATATGATATCCAATATGTGAATCCTGTGCTTATAAAAGATTTCGGTATTTATGAGGGCAGAAAGTGTTATGAATATTTCCATGACAGAAAAGAGGTTTGCCCCTGGTGCAAGAATCCCGAAGTCTTTGCGGGAAAAACGGTGCGTTGGGAATGGTATTCATTCAAAAATAAGAGGACGTATGACCTGATTGACACCCCGCTGAAGAATCCTGATGGCAGCATTTCAAAGCTGGAAATATTCCGCAATATAACAGAACGCAAGCAAGCGGAAAATAAACTGATTCAAAAGAATGAGCAATTAGAAATGGTAATACAAGGGGCAAATTTGGGTTGGTGGGACTGGGATATTCCATCAGGTAAAGAAATATATAACGAGATACTCCCGAAAAATTTAGAATACAAACTTAGCGAAATAGAACCAAATATTAATTGGTGGGAAGGTAAAATTCATCCTGACGATTCAAAACAAGTTAACATAGATTTACAAGAACACTTTGATGGAAAAACAGAGTTTTATATAAATAAACATCGACTGAAAACCAGAACAGGAAAATGGAAATGGTTTGTTGATCATGGTAAAGTAATTTCAAGAGATAAAGATAGTAAACCAATCAGAATGATTGGGACACTCAGAGATATTGATAATCAACAACGAGTAGAAGAAGTGCTGCAGGAGAGCGAAGAAAAACATCGGAAACTTATTGAAACTACTTCTGAAGGTTTCTGGCTTATCAATTCTGAAAATAAAACCATTGATGTGAATCAATCACTTTGCAATATGCTTGGATGTTTCAGGAATGAGATGATTGGAAAAATTCCCTTTGATTTTGTTGATGAAGTAAACCATAAAATATTCGCAGAACAAATTTTAAAATCAAAAACTACTAAACACAGAACTTATGAAATTTCGCTGAAAAAGAAAAATGGCACTATTTTTCCAGCACTTTTTAATGCAACATCTTTAGTTGATAAAAACGATAAACCTGCCGGATCGTTTGCATTTGTAACTGACATCACCGAGCGCAAAAAAATAGAAGAAGCAATACAGATAAGCGAAGAAAAATATCGCAATCTTGTTGAAAATATTGAAGAGGGAATAGCATCGGTTGATGAAAATGAAAAATTTACCTTTGTAAATCCTGCCACATGCAATATATTCGGATATGTAAAAGAAAAATTGCTTAAAATGAACTTGAAAGAATTTTTAACTCCGGAAGATCATCAAAGAATGTTACAACAAACTGCTGTAAGAAAAACAGGTAAATCAAGTGAATATGATCTGAATATTATCATGAAGAACGGTGATATCCGTATTCTTACTACAAATGTCAGTCCCATAATTGAGAACGGGGAATACAAAGGGGCTTTCGGAATATTTCATGATGTTACCGAGCGAAGGAAAGCACAAGAACAACTTAGAAAGAAAAACGAAGAATTAAGCACTTTTAATAGATTAACAGTAGGCAGAGAATTAAGAATGATTGAACTGAAAAGTGAAATTAATGAACTGCTAAAAAAAATAGGGCAGGAAGGGAAGTATAAGATTGTGGAATGATACAATGATACAATGATATAATGATACAATGATA
>JAIOSH010000538.1 GCA_021107685.1 Bacteroidales bacterium
CAGGTTTGATAAACTCATTTTGCCTTTTGTGAAAAGCTTTGTTGTTTTACCAAGTTCATTATTAAATAGTTTTTATTTGGAAGAAATTTATTACTTTTAATCAATATTTATTTATTAATCTTAAAAATTTAAAATCATGAAAAAATTAAGTGTTATTTTGAGTCTTGTTATTACAAGCTTTTTGTTTTTTTATACATCCTGCGGTACTTCATCATCTTCTTCACCAGGTGATATTAGTGTGAAAATTATGAAAGATATCGAAAAGGGGAATATTGATGCTGTTATTGCTGTTCTTTCAACCAATGGCAAAGAATTATCAGATGAAGACACAGCTAAATTAACTGCTATGTTACAGATGGGACAAGAAGAAATAAAGAAGAAAGATGGGATCAAAACAATTGAAGTCATTGAAGAAGATATCAATGAAGCTGGTGATATAGCAAAAGTAAAGATGAAAATAGTATATAGTAATGGAGCAGAAGATACGGAAACTCATAAATTTGTTATTGAAGATGGTAAATGGAAATTATCAATGAAATAAATTAAATATAATTTTATATTAGGTTTAGAATTTTTTTAAATAGGAATTTGATTTGGATTATTCGCAAATGCCTTATGAGTTTTCCGAAAATTCAACTTTTGTTAGGTACCACCAAACTGTAACATTGTTTTATGCTTGTGGCGCAATAGGTGCCAGTATTCAAGTTGGCTGGGAAGGCGGAAGTATGAAGTTCGAAGTAAAATATCTTCCGGCTTCAGTCTTCTGACTTTGAAAAATTTTGTTAGAAAAACATAGTTTGTAACTAATCAGTACTTATACTTCAGCTACATTTCGACTACGCTCAATGTGAACGCTCAGCATAAAAGTAAAAAGTGCCTAAAATTTAATAAAGGGATATATATCAACATAGCTACAGTGTCTTAGCAAATTGATTATATAAATTCTTTGAAATCTGAAAAGTAAATTTATTGGTTATTATAACTTTTAACAAACTTACCCATTTTATATCCTGTTTCCAATATATAAAGCCTTTCTAGGCTATTATCTTCATTAATATGCGAACTTACAACTCTGCCTGTAAAAATAATATGGTCCCCTGTTTTAAGCTCTGATTCTAATTTACATTCAAAATTTGCAACTGCATCACTTAAAATAATACAATCAATTTTATGAGCGGGTTCGGTATTAATTTTACATTCGGCAAATTTATCAATATCCCTGCCCGACTTTGTACCATAGAATAATGCCTCCTTATCCATTATGCTTGAAGGAAAAGAAATTACAAACTCTTTTGAATACCTTATCACCTCTAATGAATATCGCTGTAAACCAACTGATATTGCCATCATTGGAGGATAATGCGAAGTGATCATAGCCCATCCGATAGTTATTGGATTAAATTTACCTGATTTATCCTTTGTAATTGCAATAACAACCTGTTCAGGATATTTTCGTTTTATTGCCGTATTATAATCTGTTTTTATCTGCATTTGTATAATATTTTAACAAAGATAGCCTGCTCCTCTTTGTTTATAAATTCTTATAAAATTATCAATAGACCTGTCATAACCCGATTCAATATCGTCAGGGAAATAACATGCCGGTAATTCACCCATTCGCTTGTGATAAATTATACATTCGCAGCAAATTCCTTTTTTTGAACACGGATAAGTGCAATTACAGTTTTTTTTATTAATGTCTGAAGTACATGTTTTCATTTTGTCTGTGGTTAAATTATTACTTAAAATTACTAAATTCGTTTCTTATCAGTTAACAAAAATAATAAAATTACTAATATATATCGCACTTAATTGATTATACCGATACGGAACAAGTTTGTCCCTAAGTTTCAGGATTCCGATTCGGGATAATAAACAAATAAAGCTACGTAGTAGAGAAATATCAATAGACCAAGAATATTCCGCTCCTGGGACAAACCCCAATACACTACGTTACGGTGTAAACCTCTTTTCTATGGATTTAAAATATTTTGAGGAGTTAAATTTTGATTATTGCTCATAAAGTCTTTTTTTTGAGCGATATTTTTATAAAACAAAAACTTTTAAGACAGATTGCCATTGACAAACATTTATAATGATTGGAATAAAAAAATGAATGGATATGATTTTAAAGATACTCATAGGACTGGCAGCGGTTTTTGCGATTGTCTGGACAATTAATACGGAAAAGACATTTCCGACTATTATTACGGTGGGAATGATTTTAGGTATAGTATTGGCATTATTCCCATCCAAGACAATACAAATACCTGGATTTTATGTATATATGGGATTTGTGGCACTTGCTTTTATTTATGGACTGACAGTAAAAGAAAAGAAAATATGGGTAAGAATAATAATCAGTCTGATGTCCGTTTCAATATTCGCTTACTGGCTATGGGTACTGAACCACTGGCATGGTAACGCAGTATTAGCGCCAATATTTGTACTTCTGATAGGAATAGCAGGCATTATCAGCAAAGCAAAACTGAAAAACGAATTAGGTTTTCTAATAATACTTGCTATAGACGCAATTACAATTATTATTGAGAACTGGATGAAAGCAAACTGACAAATTATTGAAAAGAAAAAACGTTTACCAACAAAAAAATAAAATGCATTTGCCAAAGGCATCCTCTATAGGTGTCCTTCAGACCTTCGGGAAAACCAACGGTCATTTACGAAGGACAAGAATACAATACTATTCAGATAGAAATGACAGTTTTGAATAGTTTTCGTGCAAGAACTAAATAACGAAATAGGCATCTAAACTATCAAAATATAGACAAAATAGATACCTGTTTTATAAATAAAATAGACAAAATCGGTATCTGTTTTGTAAAAGTTTTATATTTTTGTAAAAAAATAAATACCATGTACAGGCAAGTAATAGAATTTTTATATGATTGGAAGCAGCGTAAAACAAGAAAGCCTCTCATTATCCGGGGTGCACGACAGGTCGGAAAAACCTATCTTGTGGAGCAATTTGCAGGGGAATTTGAAATATTTATAAAAATTAATTTTGAGAAGGATGTTAAATTTAAAAGCCTTTTCTTAACAAATGATGTAAAAAGCATACTTGAAAACATTGGGCTTGCTGAAGGGAAAAAAATCGTCCCTGAAAAATCATTACTGTTTCTTGATGAGATTCAGGCTTTTCCCGAAGCTATCACTACCCTAAGATATTTTTATGAGAAAATACCGGAACTATATGTAATTGCAGCAGGCTCGCTACTTGATCATGTTTTAAATGA
>JAIOSH010000036.1 GCA_021107685.1 Bacteroidales bacterium
AAGCAGTAATAGATATTGTTGGAACTGATGATACTTCTTTTTCACTAATAACAGATAAAGTATCCTTTTGAGGATAAACACTATTAATAAATAAAAAGGGAAATAATAAAAGTAAAGTTATATATTTCATATATTCAGGTGCTATTATATAAATTTCTGTTTTAAATAATTTGTCAAAAGTACTTAACTTTTATTAAATAAAATTTAATACGTAATTATATTTTTATAATGCTCATAACGGTCTAAAATTTCATATACAAAATCATATGGTTCTTGTCCTCTGCAATAGCCGTATTTTACAACCGGATCATTATAGTATTCGGGTTTGGATTTTTGTAACAGGAAATAATCAACATTATCAGTCCAGATATCAGAATCTTTATTATTTTTTTCGGCAAGTCTTCTTGCATCATATACATGGGCTATCCCTGCATTGTATGAAGCAAGGACAAACTTTAGTCTTTCATCATTATCATCAATTTTATTAATAAATTGTTTATTTAATAATTTGATAAATTTAACTCCTGCTTCAATTTGTTTTTCAGGTGGGGATAAAGTGTCAATACTATATTTTTTAGCTGTACTTGGCATTAATTGCATTAATCCGATTGCACCCACCCATGATTTTGCTTCAGGATGAAATCTTGATTCCTGGTATATTAATGAGGCTAATAATCGCCAGTCCCAGTTAATTAATTTACTGTGCTTTTTCATTAGATCATCATAACGGGATATTTTCCCCCCTTTTACGGAATAAAATTCGCTTTGAGCAATATAAACAGAACGCGGGTTTTTAAAATATTTGTTATAGATATATGTTGCTATTTTTGTTTTTTTGAAATCAACAAGCCATTTATTTATTTCGGATAAAAGTTCATTTGAGCCTTTTTTAACTGCCCATGCAATATTCTGATGAAAACTGATTGGTGTATTTACATCAATATCAGGATAGTATTTCTGGTTGACTAATGCTATATGTTCATCGCAAACAGTGAAATCTATTTCACCATTTACAACGCAAGTAATAAGTTCTTCTACCTGTTTTTCGGGGTCTTCAATTATATATATGCTATCGCCTATTTCATCGGATAGATTAATTAAACGATTATAAAAAGAAGTATTTTTTTGAATATAAATTGTTTTTCCTGCAAGTTCCAAAGGGTTTCTGATCAATTTTTTTTCAATATCATTCCATGTTCTCATTTTTCTCCAGTTATCAGGTTTTCTTTGTACAAGTACCTGCCGGGTTTGACTTAAGGGGGAACTAAAATCTACAATTTTAATTCTTTTATTAGTAACAGTTAAACCCATAGCAATCAGGTCGCAGCTTTCCTTATTTAAATATTCAAAACTTTTTTCAATATCACTATTAATGACTATTTCTAATTTAACATCCAAATATTTGGCAAATGACTTTAAAAGTTCATATTGGTAACCCATAGGTTCACCTTTATAGATAAAGTAATTTGTAGAATTATAATCTGTTAAAGCAATAATTCTCCCTCTTTCCTTAATTTTTTTTAATATATCATTGCTTCTTTCTTTTTGTTCAGGGATTTCATTATAGGTTTTGTTATTATTTGAACAGGATATAATAAATATTATTAGTATTGATAATTGAAATATTAAAATATATTTTTTAATTTTTTTATTCAAAACGTTTAGTTTTTTTGTTACTAATCAGTTTATTAATCAATTCCTATTTCCTGGCTTAAAGGATAGATTTTGAATGTGGTATATGGGGAATAAGGGTATAAAAGGTATAGAGGTATAAAGGTATAAGGGTGTACTAATACCCATATTACTCTATTTTCCCTATTTTCCTTATTTCCTAATATTACCTTATTTCCCATATTTTCCCTATTTCCCTATTTCTTATATTCCTCAATTTCCAATTTGCAATTTTGCAAGCCTGTTTTCTACTGGTTTAATTTAATATTAATAAGTTAGATTTCTTTTTGGGGACTAATTTATAAAATAATTTTAAATTAAATGAAATTTATAATTTTTTTTTGTATATTTGAATCCAGTATAAAAAGGTAAAAATATAAAATTAAATTTTTTTTATGATTTATCTAAAAAATAATAGAAAAAAGACATTGTTATTGCTTGGTTTTATTTTTGTTCTGTTTTTCAAGCTAAATGCTATGGATTTCAAATTTAATGACAATTGGGGAAAACCGGGATATACACTAAAAAAGATTAATGCAAAAAGATTGGAAATTAATTTTTCTATTCATAATTTTTCCCTGAACAATATTATTGTAAAAGACAAAATAATGCAAAAAATATCATTGCAGGGATACTTTCTTCCAAATGATGAAGGTTGTCCTGACCTGCCGGGTGGAGGCAGATATATTGCAATACCACAGGGAGCTGTTGTTTCATTTCAAATTATATCTTCCCGAACCGAAATACTCACCAATATTGACCTTTCGCCTGCACCCCGTATTCCTTTAGTATCAGAAGAAAGCTTGCCGGAATATAATAAAAATGAACAGGTTTATTCAAGGAATGCTTTTTATCCTGCAGAGCCTGTTAAACTTTCTGCACCCGATAAAATTAGAGGTATTGATGTGGTTATGCTGGGCATTACACCATTTCAATATAATCCTGTAACAAAGGAATTAATTGTTTATAAAGATTTAAAAATTGAAATTACATTAAAAGGAGGTAACGGGCATATTGGAGATAACCGTTTACGCAGCCGTTGGTGGGACCCTGTTTTAAAGGATATGCTTCTTAATGGAGCTTCTCTTCCTGAAATAAATTATAATAGTATCTCATCAAAAAATAATGAAGGTTTTGAATATATCATTATTACACCCGATGATCCGGGCTTTATTGCGTGGGCTGATTCTATCAGGTCATTCAGGATAAAACAGGGAATTCGTACAGGCATTGTTACTATTAGTGAAATCGGTGGAAATACAAGGTATGATATAGAGAATTATATTAATAATGCATATAATAACTGGGATATTCCTCCATCAGCAGTTCTTTTATTAGCAGATTATGGTATCAGTGGTAATGCAATAACTTCAGCTCATCTTGCACATACTGTTTCAGGCGGTTATATTTCCGATAATGTTTTTGCTGATATTAATAATGATGACCTTCCTGATATTGCATTTGCCCGTATTACAGCACAAAATGCAATCCACTTAGAAACAATGATTGGAAAATTTTTAGAATATGAACGTAATCCTCCTGAAAATCCTGATTATTATGCTCATCCTGTTACTGCAATGGGCTGGCAGACTTCACGATGGTTTCAGCTTTGTTCTGAAATAATTAACGGTTTTTGGGAATATGGATTAGGGAAAAATCCTGTTCGTGAAAACAGTATTTTTAGCGGCACACCCGGCGGAGTATGGTCAACAGCATTAAATACTGATATTATTGTTGATTATTTCGGTCCTGATGGTCTTGGATATATTCCTGAAAATTCCGCACATTTGACAGACTGGGGCGCTAATGCAAGCCGTTTGAATAATGATATAAACAGTGGTGCTTTTATGCTTCAGCACCGCGACCATGGCTTTGAAACAGGTTGGGGAGAACCCTCTTATACTAATTACGACCTGCCTGGCTTAAATAATGAAGACCTGACCTTTGTTTTTTCAGTTAATTGTCTTACAGGTAAATTCGATTGGGAAAGCGAATGTTTTGCAGAAGCTTTTCACAGACATACTTACGGAGCTCTTGGTATTATTGCTGCAACAGATGAATCCTATTCTTTTGTAAATGATACTTATGTCTGGGGAATGTATGATAATATGTGGCACGATTTTATGCCTGATTATGGTACTAATCCCGATTCAAGGAGTATTTTTCCTTGTTTTGCTAATGTTGCCGGTAAATATTTTCTTGAACAATCATCTTGGCCCTATAATACACTTAATAAAGCAATTACATATTACCTGTTCCATTATCACGGCGATGCTTTTACAACTGTATATTCTGAAATGCCTCAGCAATTAACAGTTGTACATGATAGTGTTCTTTTATGTAACCAGGATTTCTTCACTGTTACAGCGGATTCAGGAGCCTTAGTTGCTTTAACTAATAACGGTGAAATCATTGCTGTAAGCGAAGCTACCGGAAATCCTGAAAATATTGCAATTTCTACACAACCGCCAATTACAAAAATTCATTTAACTGTTACAAAACAAAATTATTTCAGATATAATTGTTTAATACCTGTAATGCCTCCTGATGGGGCTTATGTGATAGGATATTCTTATTCCATTAATGATAATACAGGAAATGGAAATGCTCAGATAAATAATGGCGAATCCATAATGCTTTCATTAAGCATGAAAAATGTTGGAAATGCTCCGGCTGAAAATGTTAGTGTTTATATTAGTACTTCTGACCCATATATCAGTATAACGGATTATTATGAGAATTACGGTAATATTCCTGCGAATGAGATTATTACAATTGAAGATGGTTTTGCATTTGATGTTTCAGATAACATTCCTGACGGACATGTTGTTTTATATGATGTAATAGCAAATGATGGGGATAGTATATGGTTAAGTTCTTTTACAATTGAAGGACATGCACCTGTTTTAAAAATAGGTAATTATATTGTTTGTGATCCATTAGGGAATAACAATGGAATATTAGACCCTGGCGAAAATGCGGATATTATTATTAAAACTATTAACTCAGGTTCGGGTGATGCATTAAATACTATTGGGATTTTGACTACATCAGGTAATAATATTGTGATAAATGATACAATTAATGAATTTGATACGCTTTTATCGGGAGATATAATATATGCGTCATTTAATTTAACAATAGATACATCTGTGCTAATCGGAACTGCTATTGATATGAATTATTCTGTAACATCAGGATTATATTCTGCTATTGATAGTTTTAATATTGCAATAGGTTTGATTGTTGAAGACTGGGAAAGCGGAGATTTTGAGAAATATAACTGGATAACTGGAGGCAATGCATCCTGGACCATTACAAGCTCTGATTGTTTTGAAGGAATGTATAGTGCAAAATCCGGTTATATAATTGACCAGCAAAGTTCATATTTTTCGCTGGATTATATTGTTGCTGTTGATGACAGTATTTCTTTTTACAGGAAAGTATCTTCGGAAGAAGCATGGGATTTTTTTGAATTTTACATCGACAGTATTAAAATTGACGAATGGTCAGGTGAAGAAGACTGGACAAGAGAATCTTACCCTGTAAGTGCAGGTGAGCATGTTTTTAAATGGGTATATGATAAAGATATGTATGTTTCAACCGGACAGGATTGCGCCTGGATAGATTATATTGTACTTCCTCCTGCAACAACAGCTTATGCAGGTATAGATGATGAAATATGTGAGGGAAATCCCTATACTTTATCAGGAAAGGCAGAATATTATAATTTGTTGAACTGGACAAGTTCGGGAACAGGAACATTTGAAAATAACGGAACTTTAACTCCGGTTTATACACCAAGTATTGATGATATTAACGCCGGTCATGTAACATTGACCCTGACTGCTTTCAGTGAATACGGACAAGTGAGTGATGATATGATATTAACTTTTTTATATTTACCTCCACAACCTGATACACCTTTTGGAGAAACAATTTTATGCGAAAATAGTCCTGATACTGATTATTTCATAACGGGAATGCCCAATACAATATTTTATATATGGGATATTGAACCTTCTGAAGCAGGAATAATAACAGGCATAAGTACTTATGCAACTGTTAATTGGGATAATAATTTCACGGGAAATGCTGCAATTAAAGTTCGTGGAGTTAATGAATGTGGTGAAGGTGAATATTCCGATAGCCTGATTGTTACTGTTTATCCTTTACCCAATATAACATTGGAACCTTTTGAAGATGTTTGTCTTAATGATCCTCCCTTTGAATTAACCGGCGGGCTTCCCGTGGGAGGAACTTACTCAGGGCAAGGAGTAATTGACGGTTATTTTTATCCTGCTGTAGCCGGTATAGGAAATCATATAATCACTTATGCTTATACTGATCAAAATGGTTGTGAAAATTTTGCTGAGGAAAGCATTTATGTGGATAATTGTACAGGTATTTATTATAATTCAGATAATATTGGTATTGAAATTTTCCCGAACCCTAATACAGGCACTTTTACTTTGAAAATACACATTGAGAATTTAGATATTATTGATATAAAAATAATTAATTCATTAAACGAGATAATTTTTGAAAAATCTAATGTCCCGGTTAATAAAAATTATTATGATAATATAAATTTAGATAATTATTCCAAAGGTATTTATTATATTAAAATTACAGGAAAAGAAACCAATTATGTGAGGAAAATAATTATTGATTTATAGTAATTATTTAGCTGATATCCAAAAATAAAAAAAATTAACGTTATTAACAATTACAAAGCTGTTTTTTGTTTTTTTCCTTTCTTATGTTTCAAAATTATAGTGATGTTAACCTCTGTTTTGCAATTTAATTTTAACCAATTGATATTCAGGGTGATGCTTTGTAAGGCACCACAAAACTCTACGAGAGTTTTGATTTACACAGTTATCTTAGTTACTTTCAAGTTTTCATAATTAACATTTA
>JAIOSH010000015.1 GCA_021107685.1 Bacteroidales bacterium
CATATTGAAATCGGGAAAACCCTAACCATATTCTGTTTTAAAAAAAAATTGCATAGTTATTTAATAATTTATATTTTTGTTTTTAAGAGAGAATAAGATTGGAATGCGTAGATTCCGTATTATGTGCTTTAATTAAAAATTGTTTGACTTTATTAACTGACACTATCTAACTCTTTCCAAACCAAGGCACTTGCACCTAAAATAGCTGCATCACTTCCTTCAAGTTGCGAGGGGAGTAATTTTACCTTATTCTTAAAAATATTTAGCAAGTTTTTTTCCATATAATAAAGCGTAGGCTTAAAAATTAAATCACCTGCCTGAGCCAGACCACCAAATAAAAAAATGGCTTCGGGACTTGTGTGAGCAATAGCATCAGCTAATTTTAGACCTAGTATTTTTCCTGTAAACTCAAAACTTTCCAAAGCAATTTTATCGCCATTAAGTGCAGCATTATCAATCATTTTAGCAGATAAATCATTACAACTTACATCTCTTAATTCGCTTGGCTCATTTAAATTAGCCAAAAGTTCAAATACTGTTCGTTTTATCCCGGGAGCTGAAGCATAAGTTTCAAGACATCCTTTTCTACCACAGCCACACATACGTCCATTCGGATCAACTATAGTATGACCAATTTCACCGGCAAAACCATCATGACCATAAACAAGTTCACCATTTACAATGATACCGCTTCCCACACCGGTTCCCAAAGTTATCATAATAAAATTTTTCATATCCTTTGCTCCGCCATATATCATCTCTCCAATAGCAGCAGCATTTGCATCATTGGTCAATATAATAACCGGGTATTCTAATTGATTTTTAATCATATCAACAAGAGGTATGATACCTTTAAATTTTAAATTTGGAGCAAATTCTATTGTTCCTTTATAATAATTTCCATTTGGTGCACCTAATCCGATTCCTTTTATTTCAAAATCTTCATCTGTCAACTTAATAGTTTCTATAATTGAAATGCACAGATCTTTTACATATAGTTTAGCATCATCATAAGCATCTGTTGAAATTGAATTCTTTATTATACAGTTTCCTTTTTTATCAACAATGCCGAAAACAGTATTTGTTCCGCCAATGTCAATTCCAATAGCGACTTCTTTCATTCTTAAATAATTTTTTACGAAAATAGCAATACTTTTTCATGTTGGGGTACTTTATTTAATAATTTAGTAACTAATCAGTACTTAAAGTGAACTAAAATTAAAATAAATAAAAGTGAAGCAAGTGAAACAGTTTATTGGTTAGAGATAATTACTGATTTAAACTGGGTTGATTCTGAGAAAATACAATTAATTTTGGCAGATGTGAATGAAGTTCTTGCTATTTTTACTTCAATTGGTAAGAAATTAAAACTTTAAGTACTTTAGGCACTTTATAAAGTGCCAAACTTTAGGCACTGAATAGTTAGAAAATTTATAATGTTTTATTAACATATTAAATCAATTTTGTATTATTTTATAAATTTGTTGCATTTAATTTTTAAAAATAAATGAAAATTGTTGCTGATGATAAAATACCTTATTTAAAAGGAATATTAGAGCCTTATGCTGATATTGTTTATTTGCCTGCAAATAACATTACTAATAAAAAAATTGCTGATGCCGATGCTTTAATTATTCGCTCAATAACTATTTGCGATTCTGAATTATTAGATAATACTAATATTCGTTTTATAGCAAGCGCAACTATTGGTAACGACCATATTGATAAGGAATATTGCAAATTAAAAAATATTTCATGGGAAAATGCACAAGCTTGTAATTCTTCTTCAGTAACGCAATACATTGCTTCGGCACTTCTTTATATTGAAAAACATTATAAATTTACACTTTCATATAAAACTATCGGGATAATTGGTGTAGGCAATATAGGTTCAAAAGTTGCTGGTTTAGCGAAAAATTTAGGATTAAATGTTCTTTTAAATGATCCGCCACGGGTCAGGAATGAGGGTGTTAAAGGTTTTGTGTCAATTGAACAAATACTTGCTGAATCAGACATTATTTCATTACATGTTCCTTTAAATTATACAGGTATAGATAAAACTTATCATCTTGTAAATAAAAATTTTATTAATGATATTAGAAAAAAAGTATTTTTGCTAAACAGTTCCCGCGGTTCTGTTGTTGATAATAAAATTTTAAAACTAGCACTAAAATCAGGAAAACTTGCAGGTGCTGTTTTGGATGTTTGGGAAAATGAACCTGATTTGGATATCGAACTTCTTGATCTCGTAAATATCGGAACACCACATATTGCAGGTTATTCGTCTGAAGGAAAAGCTAATGGTACATCAATGAGTGTTCAGGCAATAAGTCGTTTCTTTAATTTTGGTCTAAATGAATGGTGCCCTCAAATAATTTCAGAACAGAAAAAATCTGTAATAACTATTGATTGTTCAGGAAAAACAGACAGGGATATTTTATTTGAGGCTGTTACAGCAACATATAACATACAGGAAGATGATAATCGTTTACGAAATTCTCCTGAAACATTTGAAAAACAACGTGATAATTATACTTTAAGACGAGAATTTCCTGCATATTCGGTAGAATTGATAAATAATACAAAAGAAATATTACATTTATTAAAAAGATTAGGGTTTAAAATATTGTAATGAATCAGTACGTTAAAATGAACTATACTTCGACTACGCTCAGCATAAAAAGTAAAAAGTGCCTAAAGTTAAATAAAGGGGTAACTATAAACAGAGCTACAGTCTCTTAGCAAATTGATTATACAAATTTTTAAGATATGAAATGTGAATTTATTGATTATTGAAATGGTTATTATAAATTCAGCATTTTAACTTTTATCAAATAACTTTAGGCATTTTAGGCACTCTAAACTTTAGACACTGAATAGTTACAAAATATTAATTAATTATTAGAATTTTGTTTTTTAACAAACTTTAACAAACCAATAGTATAATATGGACAATACAATAGTAAACAGGGCTGCAGATAATATTCGTATTCTTTCTGTTGCAATGGTCGAAAGAGCAAAATCGGGTCATCCGGGAGGAGCTATGGGAGGTGCTGATTTTATTAATATTCTTTATTCGGAATTTTTAAATTTCGACCCTGATGATATGACATGGTGTAATCGTGACAGGTTTTTTCTTGACCCCGG
>JAIOSH010000542.1 GCA_021107685.1 Bacteroidales bacterium
AAAAAATGGTAGTACCTATTTATTAAATTGTGCAATTACAGTTTCACAGCCCCTGACTTTCTGATTTAATTTCACTTTAATATTAACATCTGTTGGTAAAAACAAATCAACACGTGAGCCGAATTTTATTATTCCAAGTTCTTCACCTTGTATTACATTGTTACCTTGTTTTGCATGAGATATTATTCTGCGGGCAACAAAACCTGCAATCTGCCTAATGAGTATTTCCTGTTTTTGTTTGGTTTGAATAATTATAGAGGTCATTTCGTTTTCAAAAGATGATTTGGGACTTGATGCAATGAAATAAGAACCGGGATGATATTTTTTATATTTAACAATACCGCCAACAGGATACCAATTAACATGAATATCAAGCGGGGACATAAAAACCGAAACCTGTATCCGTTTATCCTTAAAGTATTCGGTTTCTTGAATTTCTTCAATTACAACAATTTTTCCGTCAGCAGCACTTAAAATATTTTTTCCATCAATTTTGATTTTTCTATGAGGGGAACGAAAAAATCTTACTATCATAAAATAGAATATAATGCCTGATAGATACAAGAAATAATGGATGTAGGTTTGAATCGGGAATAATAGATTTATTATCACGACAATTCCTGATAATACAAATAAAAAAATAATTATGATCTTATATCCTTGTTTGTGTATTTTCATTTAAATTCAAATAAAAAATAAATAAATAAAAACCAAAGGAGCAGCAACAAACACTCCATCAAAACGGTCTAAAATTCCACCGTGACCTGGTAAAATATTTCCTGAATCTTTAATATTAAGGCTTCTTTTTAATAAAGATTCGACAAGATCGCCCAATGTACTGAAAATAATTATAATAAGAGCCATAATAAGCCATTGTATCAAACTCAATTCAATATTGAAAAAAGAGATAATAATTGCTGCAATAATACAAAAAATTGCTCCGCCAATACTTCCTTCCCATGTTTTTTTCGGTGAAATACGTTCAAATAATTTATGTTTTCCTATTTTCGTTCCTGTTAAATAAGCAAATATATCATTTATCCATAAAATTATAAAAAAACCAATTAGAATACCATATTGATGTTCCTGATGCTTAAAATCAAAATAAAAAAAGAAATTCAGAATTGATAATGGCAGAACAATATATAATATTCCGAAAATTGATAAAGCAATATTTGTAAAAGGAAATGATTTATTTCTAAATAATTCAATTATTAGAAAAAGAAATATTAAAGGAATATTAAAAATTAAATAATAAAAGCTGATGAATTTAAAAGCAGTTAAAGTAATGGATATGAATAACAAAGAACCGATTATTATTCCCGGAACTTTTTGAGGCTTAATATCCCCGAGTTCAATTAATTTATAAAATTCCAATAGTCCAAGAATTGAGATTAATAAAAAAAGAAAAGCAAAAATAAAAGGATTGAAAACAGCAGATCCAATAATTAAAATAACAAATATAATACCTGTGGTTGTTCTTGTGATTAAATTATTCACTTTTTGTTATGACTATTAATGATTTGTTTAGCTTTTAAAACATTATCATAATGAACATAAAGTTCAACTTCACCGAATAAATAAGATGAATCTTTTTTATTAACAGTAACAGCAGTAATTTTATTTTCTGCTAAAATGCCTTTTATTATTTCAACATTATATAACTGTGCTGAGCTAAATATTTTCACCCAATTTGTATTCATTAATTAATATTTTAATAATACCTAAGCTGTTATAAGTTATTAGTTATTAGGCATTGTATTTTCATAAAACATATTATTGCCATCAGTTTATATAAGTTTTTTTATATACATTATTATCTTTTGGTCTTTTTTATTTGATTTTTTTTTGAATATCGAACACTGAACACCGATACTTTGACTTCGCTCAGCACAGGTTAACGATTTTTGATTTATTTATGATTGATGTTTTTTTGTGCAGTTTCAATACTTTTTACGAAAATTGAAATCAACTCATTGTTTTCCTTTTTTGTCTTAATTATTTTTTTTCAACTTCTTAAATCATTATTCGTTAATCGGTGTTCGATATTCAATTTAATATTTTTTTTTTTTGACTTGAAGATAACATATTTGTTTGCAGCATTGGGCTACGTTATGTATTATCATCAATTAAAAACACATAAAGCTCTTTGGGTCCGTGAGCACCCATAACTAAAGTTTTTTCAATATCAGCCGTTCTGCTTGGACCGGTAATAACTGATATCATAGAAGGCATTTTTTCATTATATTTTTTTTTAATATTTTTTATAGCATCTTTAATATCGGGAACTAATTGCGAAGTATAAGCTAAAACAATATGAGTTTCGGGAAAAACATTTAATCTTCTGCCAGATGTTTGTTTTGAAGATATCATAATACTTCCCAAACGAGATATTAAATATTCACAATAAGTTATACCTATTTTTATATTGAGGAATTTTTCATTGCCGGAATCAAATGTTATTTCAGCCTTTGTTAATAGCTTCTGTATTTTTTTTTCAAGACAAAAAATATTATTCCATTTGTTTTCTGAAATCAGCGATTTAAGATTGTTCAGAAATTCATCTTCATTTTCACAAAAAACAAATTTCCCGGAAACTTCTGTCAATTTTTGTGCGAAATTAATATCTAAAGATTCTTCAATATCATAAAATACCGATGATTCTAAATCAATAGCAGGATAAGGATTATCTGATTTATTTATCAGTGCATTTCTGACATTCTTTAATATTTTTTCCTTTGATGTACTTTCTTCCATTAAATATCAAGTAATTATTATTTATTCAATGTTTTAGGCTGTTGTTCGGTTTTTTTCCTGGTTTTTGGTCTGCTATTTTTTACTATTAGCTTTTTTGGTTCTTTTTTGTTAATTTGCTTTTTTTTAGAATTACTAGTCTTTTTTAATTCATTCATTTCAGCCTCTATCATTGCTTCTTCCTTTTCTTTTTCTTCATCAAATAATCTTTTTCCGAAAATCTTTTCCAGATCTTCACGGAAAATAACTTCTTTTTCGAGGAGGACATTAGCTAATTGTTTAACTTTATCTTTATTATCTTTAAGTATTTCTAAAGCTCTTTTATATGCTTTTTGAATTAACTTATGAATTTCCTCGTCAATTATTTCTGCTGTTTTTTCACTATATGGCTTTGTAAAAGAAAACTCCTGTTGTCCTGTTGAATCGTAATATGACATATTACCGATTTTATCATTAAGACCGAAATAGACAACCATATTATATGCTTGTTTTGTAACCTTTTCAAGATCATTTAAAGCTCCTGTAGAAATCTTACCAAAATTAACTTCTTCTGATGCCCTGCCACCTAAAGCAGCGGTCATTTCATCGAACATTTGATCATAAGTAGTTAATTGTCTTTCTTCGGGCAGGTACCAGGCAGCACCTAATGCTTTACCTCTTGGGACTATAGTAACTTTTACAAGGGGATGTGCATGTTCGGTAAGCCAGCTTACCGTAGCATGACCTGCTTCATGAAATGCAATAATTTTCTTTTCTCTAAAAGAAATAATTTTGCTTCTTTTTTCCAAACCTCCGATTATCCGGTCAATAGCATCCATAAAATCCTGTTTGCCGATCATTTTTTTCCCTGTACGTGCTCCAATAAGTGCAGACTCATTACATACGTTTGCAATATCGGCTCCTGAAAATCCGGGTGTTTGTTTTGCGAGAAAATTAATATCAACTAACTTGCTAATTTTTAAAGGTTTTGTATGAACTTTAAAAATAGCTTTTCTTTCTTCAAGGTCGGGTAATTCAACGTGTATTTGCCTGTCAAATCTTCCTGCCCTTAATAATGCACGGTCTAAAATATCAGCACGATTAGTAGCTGCAAGAATAATAACACCGGCATTACTTTGAAAACCATCCATTTCTGTTAGTAATTGATTAAGCGTATTTTCACGTTCATCATTTGCTCCTGTCATTGGATTTTTGCCACGCGCCCTACCAATTGCATCGATTTCATCAATAAAAATTATACAAGGAGCTTTTTCTTTAGCTTGTTTAAATAAATCTCTTACTCGTGAAGCCCCGACCCCTACAAACATTTCAACAAAATCGGATCCTGAAATGGAGAAAAAAGGAACTTTTGCTTCACCGGCTACTGCTTTTGCCAATAATGTTTTTCCTGTACCCGGAGGACCAACTAAAAGTGCGCCCTTAGGTATTTTACCACCAAGATTAGTATATTTGGCAGGATTTTTCAAAAAATCAACTATTTCCATAACCTCTACCTTTGCTTCTTCCAAGCCTGCCACATCGTCGAAATTTATAGCTATAGAGGTATCTCTATCAAATAATTGTGCCTTGGATTTCCCAATACTAAATATTTGTGCTCCACCAGGTCCGCCCTTGCTCATCATTCTCATAATAAACAACCAAACAACTACTAATATAATTATTGGCAAAATCCAGCTTAAAATTTCGCCTGTCCAGTTTCTTCTATTCTCATTTTTAATATATATAGGGTCTGTTAAATCTTGCTGAGCATTTTCAACATCCTCCTTAAAAGCATCATACGAACCGATTGTAAAAACATATTGTGCTTTTCCACTGCTCAATCCATTGTCTTTTATATCCTTATACCTCGAACGCGATAGTTTATCTTCTTTAATATAAATCTCTGCTTTTTCTTTATTTACAACAATAATCTTTTCAATATCACTATCAGCTAACATTTCTTTTAATTCGCCCCAATCAATATTTTTAATTTCTCCATTCCAATTAAGAAATTGTAAGCTAATAAAAATTATTGCCATTAAAGCATATATCCAATAAAAATTGAATTTTCCTTTTGGATTCCTGATTTTAGGAAATTGTGAAGAGATTTTATCACCAGGCTTTTTATCCTGAGGATTTTTGTTTTTTAATTCTTCATCAGCTTTTTTATTTATAGGTTTTTTAGTTTTTTCTGTCATTATGTCTTTATTAATAAAATCTTGTAGTATTAATAATATTTTTTATTCTTCATATTCAAAGCGTTTTTTTTTGGCATCTGCCCATAAATTTTCCAGATTATAAAACATTCTTGTATCTTCACGAAAAATATGAGCAACAACATCAACATAATCTATTAAAATCCATTCCGCATTTTCAAATCCTTCTTTATGCCAGGGTTTTACTCCAGTAACTTTTCTTACTTTTTCTTCTATTGAATCAGCAATTGCTTCAACCTGTATTTTTGAGTCACCATGGCAAATAACAAAATAATTACAAACAGCATTTTGTATTTCGGATAGGTTAAGACTTATGATTTCTTTACCTTTTTTTTCCTGAATACCCTTAATAATAATATCGGATAATATTTCAGATTCATTTTTTTGTTTTGTTTTTGCCATATAAAAATTATTGTTTTCAAGCGCAAAAGTAATCATTTTTCTATTAATGAAACGATTATTGAGGTAATATAATTTATATAGTGTATTTTTACAGCATTAATCAATTTATACTAAATGTCTCAAAGAATAATCGGCAATAAAATAATTGAACTCAAATCAGTTGATTCAACCAATAATTATGCTATTAATTTATTAAAAAAGCAAAAATTTAACGAAGGAACTATAATATATACTTCAAAACAATTATCAGGCAAAGGACAGGATAATAATTACTGGGAAAGTGAACAGGGAAAAAATCTGACAATAAGCATTATTTTATATCCAAAGTTCCTTGCTGCTGAAAAACAATTTTTACTTAATATGATTATTTCTTTGTCAGTTTCAGATTATCTTAAATCTATTATCAAAAATCATAAAATAAGCATTAAATGGCCTAATGATATTTATATTGATAATGGAAAAGTTGCCGGAATATTGATTAGTAATACAATACAAGGTGAATTATTTGAAAATGCAATTATTGGTATAGGACTTAATATTAATCAGCTTGTTTTCAGCAGCGATGCACCAAATCCCGTATCACTTAAAATGATAACAGGGAAAAATTTTCATATAAAGAAATGCCTGAATAATCTGTGTATATATATTGAAAAAAGATATGAACAATTAAGAAATGGCTTAACTGATATTATTAATTATGATTATTTAACTTCATTATTTTGGCATGAGTCTTTTCAAAAATATAAATATGATAATAATATTATTACAGCAAAAATAACCGGTATTTCGGAGTTTGGAAAATTAATTCTTATTACAAAAGAAAAACACACAATTGAATGTGATTTGAAAGAAATTACATTTATAATCGAATAGCCTGTTTAATTAAAGATTTCCTTTAATTTACTAACTAAAATATTAACAAGGTTTTGCAAAGGTGTAAAAGCCATCATTTTTAGCATAGGGTTCAGTTTGGCATTTAAAACAAGCTGAACTTTTGTTTGTTTGTCATTGCAGGATTCTAAAAAACATGATAAGTTAAAAGTGAAAGGTACCTTACCGTAGGAAACAATAAATATTTTTGAATATTCAACTTTATCTTCTATACGCATACTAATAGAAGTCATTCCTTTTATTGTAAATGAGCATGTGTCATCAGTAGATTCCCAGTTAATGACCTGTTCGGGCATTAATTTTTCAAAATTGTTAAAATTGCCAAGGAAAGAAAAAATTACAGGAGTTGACTCATTAATAACAATATTATCACTTTTTATTTCGGTCATATACTTGGGGCTTTGGGATTTACAGGACTAAGTTTATTTTCCCCATTTTTCAGGGTTTTCGCGCCATTTTGCCAATGATTTCAAATCGGCTTCCTTAATATAATTACTTTCAGCAGCTTTATGAATTAATGTTTCATAATCAGAAAGAGTAAATAATGAACATTTTGCTTTTTTGAAATTTTCTTCTGCAATTTTTAGATTGTAAGAAAAAATTGCCAGCATACCTTTTACGTTACATCCTTTATCTCTCAATGCTGTTACAGCATTCAGACTGCTTTTACCTGTAGATATCAAATCTTCAATAACAATCACTGATTGTCCTGATTCAACAACACCTTCGATTTTATTTGTAAGTCCGTGTTTTTTTTCTGATGACCTTATATAAACAAAAGGAAGACCTAATTGCTGAGCAACCAAAACTCCGTGTGCAATAGCACCTGTTGCCACCCCGGCAATAACATCAACCGAGCCAAATTTTTCATTAATAATTTCTTCAAATTGTTGCCTGATATAATTTCTTATCTTTGGAAAAGAAAGAGTTATTCTATTATCGCAATAAATCGGTGATTTCAAACCCGAAGCCCATGTAAAAGGTTTTGCGACATTTAATTTTATTGCTTTAATTTGCAATAAAAAATCTGAAATTGATAAGGCTGTATTTTTACAATAATTCATTCGGCAAATGTATAAAGTTTTATAAAATTATTTTAAATTTGTTAAAAATTATTAAAAAAAATAAACAGATGAGAAATATTGCAGTTTTTCCCGGTTCATTTGATCCAATAACTAAAGGACATGTATCAATTATTAAAAGAGCACTTCCTCTTTTTGACGAGCTTATTATTGCTATTGGTGATAATGTTGAAAAAAAGAATTTTTTTTCAATTAACAAGCGTATTCATTGGATTAAAAAAATTTTTAAAGATTACTCCAATGTTAAAGTAAAAAAATATAATGGTCTTACAGTAGATTTGTGTAAAGATCTTAATGCAAAATATATTTTAAGAGGATTGCGTACTTCTGCTGATTTTGAATTTGAACGAAGTATAGGACAAATTAATAAAAAGATATATCCTGATATAGAAACTGTTTTTTTACTTACTTTACCTGAATTTACACCTTTAAATTCTTCAATTGTCA
>JAIOSH010000467.1 GCA_021107685.1 Bacteroidales bacterium
CACCTGAAACGCAAGGTTCACCAATCCGAAATCATTAGTAATGGTGTTGTGTGTTTCAACATACACGGCAGTACCAGTGGAGCTACCTTGCAAAATACTGATTTGGAATGAAACGTTTTGGTTTTCCAAAACATTTCCTGTTGTGGCCCTTGCCACTGCCTGGTATTTGAAGGCTTGCGGGGTTTGGGCAAATACGGTAACTGTTGTTACCATAATGATTAATAATGTTAGTTTTTTCATAATAATTAATTTTATGTTATTATTTTTGAGTCCACTCCGAAAAGCCAAAAAATAAAAAATGCCACAAAAACACCAAGACACTAAAACCCACAAAACATAGAATATCAACTAATTAATTTTAGTGAAATTTTGTGTTTTAGTGCTTTAGTGGCATAAAATTACTTTTCGGAGTAGGCTCACTTTAAAATTTTCAAATTTGCATATAGGGATTAACAAATATTTATTTTCCCTTTTCCAATGATTCAATACGTTTTTCCAATTCCTCATTTTTAGCCTGAATCTTATCATTTTGTTCTTTCAGCAAATCATTTTGTTCTTTCAGTTGTTTCAATGCATTAAAAACAGCCACATTAACCGGGTGAAGGTCAAGGTTCAAGTATCCGTCCTGCCCAACACTCACGGCTTCCGGGAATACACTTTGCACATCCTGAGCGATTAATCCTACATATTCAATATTGGCATCATGGTTTCTGGCATTATTCTCTTTATAACTGAAATGCACGGGATTAAGCTGTAAAATATCTTCAAGTCCCCTGGTATAATTTTCTTTGATATCCGTTAGCTTCATATCAGAGCTATTTGTTCCCATATCAAGTTGCCCGCCTGCCGTATGAGTTCCTGAATTTCCGAAACTACTACCTTTATCCGGAAATATTATACTGCCACTTATATATAAACCGTCTCTAAAAGTGAGTCCTGAAACATTGGCGGTATTCCCTTGTGAGCCATCGCCGGACCAATAGTCATCTGCCCTAAGGCTTCCTGCCTTAATGCTTCCATTCACTTCCAGTTTGTAACCGGTGTTGGATGTGCCAATACCAACATTGCCGTCAGATTGAAATGTTATGATATTTGTACTGTTATATTGTATATGAGATTTTTGTGCGTTACCGGCATTGCCAAGCGCCCATGTGTTTGCTCCATTGTTGTCTGCCCAGTTATAACCGGCCCAATTATCATTTCTTATTACTCCTATCCCATATCTTGACCGGATGCCACCGTTTACATCCAAAGTTATTCCGGCATTTCCATATTGCTGCGGGCTATCTGTACCTATACCGACATTGCCGCCTTTGAAATAAGAAATCCCATCAGCGGCAATATGGATATGTGTTTCCCCTATGTCATCTTTAAGAAATATCAATCCACCATCCAAACTATGACCTAACCTTCCCAATTCTGCTCCATAGCCTTGCCATGATAATTGTGCTCCTCCATAGGTACCATCCAAAGTGAGTTCGCATACCGGGTCCGTAGTGCCTATACCGACATTGCCGCCGTTGAAATAACACTTACCACCAGCGTCAATACGGATCGTTGTTTCCCCTAAGTTATCTTTAAGAAATATCACTCCATCTCCGTAATCACAACCTAATCTTCCTATTTCTGTTCCATTTTTTTGCCATGATAATTCTGCTCCCGTTTCGGAATTCAAAGAGAGCTCACAATCCGGGTTTAAGGTGCCTATACCTATTTTGCCGTCAGATTGAAATGTTAAAATATCTGTATCGTTATGCCTTATATGAGCTTTTTGTGAGTCACCGAATACACCTAACTTCCATGTATTTACACCACTGTTGCCTGTCAAGTTATAAGAGCCCAAATTATCACCTCTTTTCACTCCTATCCCATAACTTGATAGAATGCCACCGTTTACATCCAAAGTCGTTGCTGCATCTCCGTATTGCTGCGGGTCATCTGTACCTATACCGACATTGCCGCCTTTGAAATAAGAATCACCATCAGCAGCAATACAGATATCTGTTACCCCAAGGTTATTTTTAAGAAATATCAATCCATCTCCGCCATTATGACCTATCCTTCCCATTTCTATTCCATTGCGTCGCCATGATAATTCTGCTCCCAGGTAGGAATCCAAAGTGAGGTCGAATGCAGGGTTTGTGGTGCCTATACCGACATTTCCACCATTATAGTAAATTTTATCTCCGTTAAATAACCAGTCCCCATCAGATAAGGATCCTTCTGAATACAGTGCATAAGGAACAGCAAGCAACTGCGAAGTCCCCATCAACTCGTAGTTTGTCCCACCGGTTTCATCCATTGCTGTTTCTAAATAAAAGTCATCAGATCCCCAACTGATAGTTGAAAAATCACCTGAAACGCAAGATTTACCATACCAAGATTATTGGTAACAGTAACATGTGATTCGATATACACGGCAGTATCCTTGGTGCTACCTTGCAAAATACTGATTTGGAATGAAACATTTTGGTTTGTTAAAATATTTCCGCTTGTGTCCCTTACCACTGCCTGGTATTTGAAGGCTTGTGGGGTTTGGGCAATGGTAGCAATTCCTAAAAGAAAAGTTGCCACAAAAAAAGTAATTGATTTTTTCATTTTGAATAGTTTTATTATTAAAATTAATTTCAAAGATAATAATTCTTTAATATTTTCCAAAAGAATTATTATTTTTGAGAATTATAATCAATTATTAAGGATAATGAATTTTAAAAAGGTAATAAAAATTCTTGGACCCGGTTTATTATATGCCGGTGCTGCAGTTGGTGTTTCTCATTTGGTTCAATCAACACGTGCGGGTGCAACTTATGGCTTTGATCTGATATGGGTGCTTATTATTGCTAATATATTAAAATATCCTTTTTTTGAATTTGGTCCAAGATATGCTATTGCAACAGGTAACAGTCTGATAAACGGTTATCATAAAATCGGCAAATGGGCAATTATTGCTTTTTTTTTATTGACTCTATCTACTATGTTTGCCATTCAGGCTGCTGTTACAATTGTTACAGCAGGCTTAGTTGCTAATATTTTTAATATCTCAATAGATAATACAATTTTATCGGCTCTTATACTCGGAGGTACAATGCTTATCCTGATTATCGGAAGATATGCTATTTTAGATAAGCTAATTAAGTTTGTAATAATAATATTGACAATTTCTACAATTATTGCTGTAATATATGCACTTAATACCGGATATAATTCTTCTCCCGAATTATCTGATTCCTTTAATTGGTTTAACCATATAGATATAATTTTCCTGATTGCATTTATAGGCTGGATGCCCGCTCCTATTGACGTATCAGTATGGTCATCATTATGGAATATAGCAAAGAAAAAAGATATCGGCTTTTCTCCAAAACTCAGCGAAACATTAATAGATTTCAAGATTGGTTATATAGGTACTGCTTTTTTAGCTTTGGGATTCCTTTTATTAGGAGCATTGATTATGCACGGTACAGGGGAAGAATTATCTCCAAAGGGAGCTGTCTTTGCAGGTCAGTTAATCAATCTTTATACTAAAAGCATAGGAACATGGGCATATCCGGTTATAGCAATTGCTGCTTTAGCAACTATGTTCAGTACAACATTAACCTGTCTTGATGCCTATCCAAGAGTATTAAAGCCAACTACCGAGATATTATTCCCAGGCATAAAAAATTTCAGGAAAAATATTAACTGGTTATCCTGGGTATGGATAATTATTTTAGTTACAGGGTCTTTAATACTAATGAGTTACTTAAAGAGCAGCATGCGTTTTATGGTTGACCTTGCTACAACTCTGTCATTTGTAACTGCCCCTGTTTTAGCATTTATGAATTATAAGGTTGTAACGGATAAACACATGCCAACTGAGGCAAAACCTAAATTATGGCTTAAA
>JAIOSH010000224.1 GCA_021107685.1 Bacteroidales bacterium
ACAAAAATTTCTTTTACTCTGCTAAATTCTGATTTTGTTACCCTGAAAGTAATTGATGCCTTGGTAAGGAAGTGAAAACACTTGTAAATGAACATCAAACACCCGGGTTAAAGCAAGTAATTTTTAATCCTCAAAACCTGCCTTATGGTACATATTACTACAGGTTAAAAACAACGGATAAGATAATTTCTAAAAAAATGATCCTAATGCGATAAGAAATTATTTTTTTTTATTGACTCTGTTTCCTTTTCAAATCCCGGTTTGCCCAATAATGCAAACATATTCTTCTTATATGCTTCAACACCAGGTTGGTCAAAAGGATTAACATTCAGAATATAGCCGCTTATTGCACATGCCATTTCATAAAAATAAATTAACTGCCCTAAAATATTTTCATTAATATTAGGAACAGTAATTTTTATATTAGGTACACCTCCGTCAACATGGGCTATCATAGTGCCTAATTCTGCCATTTTGTTTACTTTATTAATCCTTTTACCTGCTATATAATTCAAACCGTCTAAATTTTCTTTATCCGCAGGAATTAGTAATTCCCGATGAGAATTTTCAATTGTTAAAACTGTTTCAAAAATTAACCGTAATCCATCCTGAATATATTGCCCCAATGAATGCAGATCAGTTGTAAAATTTACACCTGCAGGAAAAATACCTTTATTTTCCTTCCCTTCGCTTTCGCCGTATAATTGTTTCCACCATTCAGTTACATAAAATAAATTTGGTTGGTAATTGACCATTATTTCAATTATTTTGCCCTTTTTGTAAATAGCATTTCTTGTAGCTGCATATAAAGCAATTGGATTGTCATTTATTGAACTTGTGGAAGCATTAAACTGCTGCATTGTTTTTGCACCATTGATAAGACTATTAATATCAAAACCTGCAACTGCAATAGGTAACAGTCCTACCGGTGTTAAAACCGAATACCTGCCTCCTACATCATCCGGCACTATATAGGTTTTATATCCTTCATCATCAGCCAATTTTTTCAAAGCCCCTTTAGATATGTCAGTAACGGCTATTATCCTTTTCCTCGCTTCTTTTTTTCCATATTTATTTTCCATATGATTTTTTAATATCCGAAATGCAATAGCAGGCTCAGTTGTTGTTCCTGATTTTGAAATTACTGTCATTGCATAATCTTTTTTATCAAGAATATCTAAAAGTTCGGATAAGTAATCTTCGCTGATATTCTGACCTGCATAAAGAATTAATGGTTTTTTTTTATTACTCAATAAATTTATAAAATTATGACTTAAAGCTTCAATTACAGCCCTGGCACCAAGATATGAGCCTCCTATACCTATTACAACATAAACATCAGCTATTTCACTGATTTTTTGTGCATCGGATTCAATACTCGAAATTAATTTATTATCTATTTCCGAAGGAAGATCCATCCATCCAAGAAAATCATTTCCTTTGCCTGTTTTATTTAATAATGCTTTATGATGTTTGTTTATTTCCGTTTGAAATGCATGAATTTCTTCTAATCTCACAAAATCAAGCACCTTATCAATGTTTACTTTTATATTTATCATAATTTTAATTATTATTTTGAATAAATTACCTTTTCCGAAATTATCTTATCATTAAGTTGTGAATTTATTATATATATTCCCGAAGTCATATTAAAAGGCGTCCATTCGATGATATTTTTTACATCAGTGAATTTTGTTATTAAAATACCATTAATATTAAAAATAGAAACTTCGTGCTTTTGGTCAGAATTCAATATTTTTATTGTTACTGATTTATTAAATGGATTGGGGTAGGCAATGATATTGTCTTCAAGCATAGGTTTCATTAATTGCGGATAATCCGTAAAAATACCATCCACTCCTTTTTGAATTAGCTGGTTCATTTTTGCAGTATTATTAATAACACCTCTCCAAAATTCAATTCCAGCCTTATGTGCATTATCTATCAATGTAGATGGTGATAAAATTCCTCCGCCAACACCAAAAGCATTAATTTCAGCAGCTAAAGCTATATCTATGTTAAATAAGTTGTTTTTCAATAACATAACCTGAATATTTTTATTATAAGATTTTGCCCTTGATAATTTATCCAAATTAAATGAAAGCAGAACCACCTGGCTGAGCATATCTATTTTTTCAATCAGCTTTATAACAGAAATTTCGGATGCAGATTTCAAATCAATACAAACCTTAATTTTATCTTTTGCTAAATAAAGTACTTCAAATAACGTAGGTATAGGCTCATTCCGGAAATCATTCCCGAATTTTTTAGAATAACCAGCACTAATTTGTATTAATTCATTATAAGATAAATCTGCAATTTTTCCTGTCCCACTTGTTGTCCTGTCAATAAATTCATCATGCATTACAATCAATGAATCATCTTTTGATGTTTGGATATCCAATTCAATGAAATCTGCCCCAATATCAATAGCTGCTGAAAAAGCTGAAATTGTATTTTCAGGAGCTATTGAAGAAGCTCCCCTGTGGGCAATAATCTTGGTTCTATGTTGCGATTGAACATTTATTATTAGAACCTGAGATAATATTAATAAAATGATTAATTTTAAATTCATTTTATTTCAAAGTTATTTTGTCATTTTTTTTTAACCTTCAATTTATATCCGATTCCTAATTTAAATAAGGCAGCAATATCAGTAAAAATATCATAATCTTTAAACCAGCTATTTTCAATACCTATTCCAAGGCTATGTGTAAGATACATATTTTTATTAAAGTTAAAATTAAAACCATATCCTATAATATTGTAAAGAGCAAATCCTTTTTTTGAAGAATTATAATATAATTTTCGGTTAACAGCCTGAATGTTATAATGAAAAAACATATCAAATTTTGTTTTAACTTTATTAGGAAAAAATTTGTAACCTAAATTTAATCCTATTATTGTATTACTTTTCCCTGATAATGGGAATTTGGGACCCAAAAAAAACTCATGCTGTTTTCTAACAAAGTTAAATGATAAATTAAGAATAATTTCTTCCTGATTATTTACCGATGGTGATATCTCAATATTAATATTATTGTGTCTGCTTTCCTGTGCAAACAATATAGAAGAAAAGCATAGAAAAAAAATAAGAAAAATAGATTTATTTATCATTCTTAATAAAAATTATAAACCGCAACTAATTTAATATAATTTTAAGTTCAGCATAATAATTTTAAATATTTTAACATAAAAGTTAATAAAAGTTAAATTTTTTTACTTAATTAAATCAAAATTTATTTTTGTATATTCGTCTATTTTTATAATAATTTTAACTAAAAAATTGTTTTAAATGTTTTAGGTAAACTTAGTATTATGAACAAAAAAATATTCATATTAATCATAATTCTAATGTCAATTGCTCTTCTTGGCCTTTCTGTTATTCAATTGTATTGGATAAAAAATGCCGTAAAAGTTAAGGAAGCAATTTTTACAAGAAGTGTAAATGAAGCTTTGTCAAATGTTGTTTATAAGTTAGAAAAAATTGAAACAGCAAATCTGTTCAAACAACGAATGAATTCACTCCATGATGGTTCATCTATTCCGAATTCTATAGACTCTATCAACAGCTTGTTTTATAATAATTTACAAGAGCTATCACAAACAGGAAACATTTATGATTTTTTCAAAAAATCATTTCTATCCCAGAATGTTTTAGAAAACATGTTTAATGTTAACAGAAAAATGGCTGTTGAAAAAAGGATTAATATTGAAATACTTGATTCTCTCATTTCAAATGAATTAAAGAATAAAGGAATTAATACTCAATTTGAATATGGTATTCTCAGTCCTTCACGAAATATTATGCCTGTTCAGAAAACAGGAAAATATCCTAAGGAATTATTAAACAATAGCTTTTCTTTTATTTTATTTCCTAGTGATATGTTTGTAAATCCAGATTACTTGATGGTATTTTTTCCCAAAGAAAAACAATTTTTATTAACACAAATGTGGAAAATGTTACTCATTTCAGTAATTTTTATAATTGTTATTATTTTTTCATTTACATATACGGTGAATACTATAATTAAACAAAAAAAATTATCAGTAATGAAAAATGATTTTATAAATAATATGACCCACGAATTTAAAACTCCAATTTCCACAATTTCATTAGCCTGCGAAGCACTGAGTGATAATGATATTAATAAACCAAAAAATTTATATGATAATTATATAAAGGTAATAAATGAAGAAAATAAACGATTAGGTTCTATGGCTGAAAAGATATTACAATCCGCTGCCCTTGAACAAAACCAGCTAATCCTGAAAAAAGAATCAATTGATGTTCATAAAATTATTACAGAGTCAATTAAAAATATCCGTTTACAGGTTGAAAAAAAAGGAGGACAGATTAATACAAATCTTAATGCTCAATCAAATATAATCAATGCTGATGAAGTGCATATCACAAATGTAATTTATAATTTGCTTGATAATGCAATTAAATACTCACCTGACTATCTTGCAATTAACATTACAACAGAAAACACTTATAGCGGAATAATTTTAAGCATAGCGGATAAAGGAATAGGTATAAGTAAAGCAAATCAAAAGAAAATATTTGACAAACTTTACAGGGTCCCAACAGGAAACATACATAATGTTAAAGGATTTGGGTTGGGTTTAAGTTATGTAAAAACTATTATTGAAAAACACGGTGGAAAAATTAATTTGGAAAGCGAACCGAACAAAGGAACAAAATTCATTATATTTTTACCTTTTAATAATTAAATTATGGAAAAAGAAAAAATAAAAGTACTTTTAGCAGAAGATGATAAAAATTTAGGTTCTGTCCTGAAATCTTATTTTGAAGCCAAGGACTATTTTATAACACTTTGTGCAAACGGACAAGAAGCTTATGAAGCATATATTAATGAAACTTATGATTTTTGCATTATTGATGTGATGATGCCTGTTAAAGATGGTTTTACACTTGCAAAAGAGATAAGAAATATTGATAAAAAAATTCCTATCCTTTTCTTAACAGCTAAATCAATGCAGGAAGATAAATTAAAAGGCTTTGAAATCGGTGCTGATGATTATTTAACCAAACCTTTCAGCATGGAAGAATTGTTAATGCGAATGCAGGCTATATTACGCAGAACAAAAGAAAAATCAGGAAGAAATAAGGATAATATTTTCAAAATAGGCTCTTATACTTTTGATTATAACAGGCAAATTCTCAAATTGAAAGAAAAAGAACAAAAATTAACTTCAAAGGAATCACAGTTATTAAAACTTTTGTGTGAAAATGCAAATGAAGTTTTAGACCGTCGTATAGCTTTAAATAAAATATGGTTTGATGATAGTTATTTTAATGCAAGAAGCATGGATGTGTATGTTACTAAGTTAAGAAAATATCTTAAAGAAGATTCAAATATTGAATTAATTAATGTTCATGGAATAGGTTTTAAGTTAATCATTAATATTTGATTTTTGTTAATTATCCGAAAATGGACAGAATTTATTAATTTATTAAAAACTTATTAACATCGTGATAAATAGCTTAAATTGAGATAATTAAAAAAATTTTATTAATAAAATTAATTTTTAACATTACGATTAAGTAAATTTTTCCTCTTCATAATTTTTTAACAACCCCCAATTGCCTGATTATGTTATTTTTACAAGTCTGGTATAAACTTTGCTATGAAAACAATATATTAAATTTTCTAATTTGCTAAATATTTTGAAACTTTTTTTAATCATTAATAATTTAATTAGAGCTAATTAGAGGGTTTAGGAAAAAATTACTTCATAATCTGGAATTTTATTACTACTAATATTGCTCAGTTATCATATTGAAAATAATATGATAATATTTCTTTTCAACTCATTTTAAAACCATAAAATTCTGTTTTCCAGCCGTTCATAAGATTTAAGTCAAATTTTATTTTTTAAGTGTTAAATATGCACATTATTGCATGTTTTACAACACATTGCTTATGCTTAAATATTAACCTAATTATAAAAATTTTTATTATTTAAAAACTTAAAAATTAAGAGCCATGAAAAAAAATTTATTTTTACTTTTTTTAGTTATTTTCATTTTATTTGGAAATAATAATTCTAATGCTCAATCTTTAAATTTACCGGGAGGTATAATAAATATTGGGCCGGTTTTAATGGGAGAATCTTCACCTGACGGAGCAAATTACTTTAATGTAACCGGAAGTGGATATGCTGATGAAACAGTTGGTATTTATGTTGATTCGTATGATTCGCGTTTTACATTATCACTTACAGGAGCTTCAGGCACTTATATCTCATCATTAACTTTTCATCCGGATGCATCCGGGAATGTTGATCAAGACATATATGTGAAATATACTCCAACAACAATAGGTGCAGTAACTACTGATCTGGAATTTTATGACGATGAAACCTGGAATTTTGTATATCAAACAATGAGAGGTATTGGAAAGGGTCCCGAATTTCTTTTAGAAGGACGAAAAAATGCTACAAGTCCATGGTATGAAATTAACGATGGGGAAACAATACCGGATAGAAATAAAGGAACTGATTTTCAAGAAGCACTTGTAAATAATGATACTATATATAAAACTTATAAAATTACTAACACAAAAATAGGAGGACTTAAAGGAAATTTAGTTTTAACTGAATATGAAACAGGTAAATATGTTCAAATTTCAGGACAAGATGCAGACCAATTTTTTGTTAGTGCTGAACCAAGTTCACCTATTCTTCCTGACAGTGGTACAACAACATATACATTAGGGTTTGCCCCAACAACAACAGGGGTTTTATCCACAGAAATAATTATTGGAAATAATGACCCCGATGAAAACCCTTATAATTATACAATTCAGGGTACAGGAACATTAACATTGCCCGATCCTCCCACAGCAAACCCTGCTACATCTATAAACCATAATAGTTTTTATGCAAACTGGACTCAGGGAGGTGGGGGAACCACAGAAGGTTATTTCTTTGATGTGGCTACTGATAATGGATTTACTAATTATGTTACGGGTTATGAAAATTTAAATGTAGGTCTTGTTACAACTTATCTTGTTACGGGATTAAATGCAAACTCTCCATATTATTACAGAGTAAGGGCATATAATGGCGGTGGATCAAGCGATAATTCTAACACACAGTCACTTACAACAGCTCCATCAGTACCAACGGCAACTGCTGCAACAAACATTGGAAATGAAAATTTTTATGCTAACTGGAGTTTTGTCTCCGGAGCTACAAGCTATAAATTAGATGTAAATACTCAATCCGATTTTTTGGGAACAATTATTTATGATAATGAAGATGTTACAACAACATATAAAAATATAACTGGCTTAACAGGCGGAACAACATATTATTATCGTGTTCGTTCTTATAATGGCAATTCAAGTGGCAATTCAAATATTATTACAGCTATAACCTTATGCAATGCCCCTACTGCTACTGATGCTACGAATGTTCTACATAATGAGTTTACAGCTAACTGGAATGTACCGGCAGGAGGTACTCCTGACTATTATAAATTAGATGTTTCTATATCAGAAAACTTTACATCATTTGTCTTTGGTTTCGAAAATCTGACTGTAAACGCAACAACTAAAGTCGTTGACGGATTAACACAAAATATATCTTATTATTACCGTGTCCGTGCAATAAATGTCAGTGGTGCAAGTGCAAATTCCAATATAATTTCAACTCATACTTTTGCAGGCTCAAACACTCAGTGGACAGGAAATATTTCTACTGACTGGAATAATTATGAAAATTGGAATAACGGAATCCCTTACTCAATAACCGACGTTATTATTGCTTCGGCAGCTAATCAACCTGTAATTAATAATAATTTTGCTTGTAAGGACCTTACAATAAATCCTGATGCCAGTTTAACTATTAATGCAGGTTATACATTAACAGTTAATGGTAATTATCTTTTAAAATCAGATGCAACAGGTTCAGGTTCATTTATTGATAATGGCTCAATAAATATTACAGGTTCAACTACAGTTCAAAGTTATATATCAGAATTACAATGGCATTTAGTTTCTTCTCCCGTATCAAATGCAACTTCCAATACATTTTATGATATATATCTTAAATATTTTACTGAATCAGATAGTAGTTGGACATATATTGAACCCACAGATCATCCGTTAAATGTAGGGCAAGGCTTTTCTGCATGGGCATCTGATATTTATACAGGAAGCACTTCGGTTAATTATACAGGTGGAACAATGAATACCGGTAATAAAACCCCGACTGTTACATTTAATGATAATCCGGGTGAAGGACATGGCTGGAATTTAATTGGAAACCCATATCCTTCTGCATTAGAATGGAATACTTCATGGACAACTTCTAATATTGACCCAACAATTTATGTATATGATGGCAGTCAATATTTAAACTGGAATGCAAATACAGGTTTAGGAAGCATGACAAACGGCATTATTCCTCTTGCACAAGGCTTTTGGATTAAAGCTTCTGCTGCAAGTCCATCATTAACAATTCCTAATAGCGAACGATTACATAGTTTGCAGGATTTCTATAAAGATACATATATCATAAACGATTTATTAAAGCTAAAAGCCGAAGGTAATGGTTATAACGATATTTCATTAATCAATTTTAATCCTAATGCTACTGAAGGATTTGATAATTATTATGATGCATATAAATTGCGCGGAATAAGTGAAGCTCCGCAACTCTATTCAAAAATTGCAAATTATGATCTTTCTGTTAATATATTACCTGCAATTGCACAAGATCTATTGGTACCTTTAGGTTTTGAGGTTGGTATTTCAGGAACATATTCTATAACTGTTAGTGGTTTTGAAACATTTGATCCTGACATTACAATATATTTAGAAGATATATCAAGTTCGGATGAATTTATCTGTCTTAATGAAAATCCCGTTTATAGCTTTACTTTTAATCCTGAAGATGATCCAATCAGATTTATATTACATTTTACTACTGAAACACAAAGCAGTAATAGCATAAACAATACTTCCGATGAAATTTCTATATATTCTTATAAAAATAACATCTATATAAATAATTTAAAGAATGTAAAGGGTGAAGTTGTTATTTATAATATTATGGGACAGGAAATATTGAGAAATAAAATTAAAAATCAATCTTTATACAAAGTAAGCCTTCATAACAAAACAGCTTATTATATTGTTAAATTATTAACCGAGAATAAGATAATAACAGAAAAAATATTCATTGAATAAATTGTTTTATTTGGGTTACCAAACAAAATAAAAATGAATTAATATAAGAATGCTTAAAATTTTAAACAACAAAAAATGATAAATATGACAAAGGCAATCAGATTATTTACTTTATTATGTTTAATAATGCTAACACCAATATTATTAAACAGTGTATTTGCGCAAGACCCACCACATCCCGGTGGTGATCCGACAAGCGGAGAAAATCCCGTTGGCGGTGGAGCATCAATAAGTGGTGGAATAATTATTTTATTTACATTAGGTGCAGGTTATGCATCTAAAAAAATATATGATGTAAAGAAGAAAAAATAATATATTCCTGCATCTAAACAAATTGATTTTTAATACATTAAAGAGAATACGAGTATTTTTATTTAGAAATATTTTTTATTCTCTTTTTTTATGCCGCTTTTTAATATTATAATTCATTACCTTTTTATTTACATAATATTTATATTTGCCACTGAATTTTAAATGAAAAAAAACTAACATAAAATTCAATGAGCATATTAACATCACTGACTAAAATTAGTAAGCAATTTGCTGTTTTGGTAGATCCTGATAATTATTTACAGCATAATTTAATAAATATAGTAAAAATAGCTGACAAATCAAATGTAGATTATTTTTTTGTTGGAGGAAGCTTGTTTATGAATGATAATCTTGAGCATTGTATCAGGATAATAAAAGATAATAGCTCAATACCTGTTGTTTTATTTCCCGGCGACACAATGCAAATTAATAATAATGCAGATGCAATCCTTTTTCTCTCATTAATTTCAGGAAGAAATGCTGAAATGCTTATTGGCAGGCATGTCATTGCTGCTTCTTATCTTAAAAAAAGTTCCTTGGAAATTATTCCAACAGACTATATGCTTATTGATAGTGAGAAACCTACAACCGCATTATATATGAGCAATACTATTCCTATTCCTTCTGATAAAGATGAAATTGCAGTGTCAACAGCAATGGCCGGAGAAATGTTAGGCTTAAAACTTATATATATGGATGCGGGAAGCGGGGCTTTAAATCCTATTTCAATAAGTATGATTTCAAATGTAAAACAAAATATTTCCGTCCCTCTTATTGTTGGTGGTGGTATAAGAACTCCTGAAAAAGCAAAAGAAAATTTAGAAGCAGGAGCTAATGTTATTGTTATTGGAAATGCTATTGAAAATAAACATTCCTTAATCACAAGTATTGCAGAGGTTGTCCATTCTT
>JAIOSH010000437.1 GCA_021107685.1 Bacteroidales bacterium
AAAAAGATTGAAGATTATCAAAACAGAATGAAATACCAGGAAAAAAATATCAAGAATTTTGTACATTTAAAAAATAATTGTTATATTTGTTTTTTTAAAAATTAATTATAGGAATTTAAAGACAGTTCCTATTTGTAAACCTACGATAGTGTTAACCTAATATTAAAGTCATTAAAGATATAAAATTTATATATAATTCAATAAATTATTAACCATTAAATTTTAACAAAATGAAAACAATTTTTACATTAATTTTTCTATTATTTTTCTCGGGGAACATTTTTTCTCAGAATTACAGTTTTAGCAGCTTCACTGAAACATATTCCGACCTTGTCGGAGCAACAGATCTTACAAACGGTGAACCTTGGTCATATTTAGACTTTAATATACCTATTGGCTTTGATTTTGAATTTTATGGACAAAGTTTTGATGAGGTTCATATAAGGGGTTACATTCATTTTGATCAGGGAGATTATTATTTTATAAATCAATTTTTTGTTGGTTTATTTGTTGACAGGGGCGATTCACCTGTTTCATATTTATTGGAAGGTTCTCCCGGAAACAGAATATTGAAATTGGAATGGAAAAATATGGGATTTTGGGGCGAATATAATGCTTTAGGAACTATGGATGATTATGTAAATTCTCAATTATGGTTATACGAAGGGAGCAATAATATTGAAATTCTTATTGGTCCAAATTCAGTTATGCATCCTGATGAATCTTATAGTGGTTTGGGTGGACCATGGATTGGAATAGCACATATTATTTCTTATTCTCCAGGAGCGGAAGTAGAATCAATTTCTTTAAGTGGTAACCCTGCAAACCCCGACCTTGTTTATAATGATACAACTTTTCTAATTAATTTAACAGGAACTCCTGCAAATAGTATGATTTATAAATTTACTTATATCTTAAATAATATTAAAACTATTGAAAATACTGATATATTTGAAATTTACCCTAATCCAACAGATGGTTTGTTATATATTACTTCTGCGAATACCAATCAACAAGTTAAGAGCTTAATAATTTCAGATATTACAGGAAAAGTAGTTTATCATAACAAATCATTTAATTTTATTAAAGATAATGATATAGTTATTGATTTATCAGCTTTGGAAAATGGTATTTATTTAGTAAAAATTATTACAGACAAGCAAACACGATATAAAAAAATTCTGAAACAATGACAAAGTATTGATTAAAATGGTTCTACCATGAATTTAATAGGAGAGGACACTTTCGACACACTTCGACAAGCTCAGTGTTCGGAAGTTTGAAGACCGTAGTTGGTAGTTGTTAAAAAAACTTCAAACTTCTGACTTCCTACTTTCAACATTAAGTACTTATTTGAGATACAATCTTAATAACTTCCATTGCTTCCTTAACATCGTGAACCCTGAGAATTTTAGCACCCTTTAACAGGCAAATTGTATTTAAAACAGTTGTTCCGTTTAGAGCTTCAGACGGTTTTGTGTTTAAAACTTTATTGATCATTGATTTTCTGGAAATACCTGCAAGAACAGGTAATCCAAATGCGTTAAATGAATTAAGATTATTTAATATTTCATAATTGTGCTTTAATGTCTTTCCAAATCCAAATCCAGGGTCAATAATTATATCATTTATTCCTTTTAAATTTAATTTTTTTATTTGTTGAGAAAAAAAATTCTTAATCTCTTTAACCACATTATCATAAGTCGGATTTTTTTGCATATTTTGCGGAGCTCCTTTGATGTGCATAATTATATACGGAACTTGTAGTTTTGCAATAGTATCAAACATTTTTTTATCAAATGTGCCTCCTGATATATCATTTATCATAAATGCACTGTTTTGTACAGCTATTTCTGCAATTCCCGACCTGTAAGTATCAACAGAAATTATTAAATCTGAAAAATTTTTAACAATAGATGTTAAAACCGGCAATAATCTTTGTAATTCTTCTTTTTCTGAAATTTTCTTAGCACCAGGTCTTGTTGAAACTACACCTATATCAATAATTGATGCCCCTTCTTTCAGCATTTTTTCTGTTTGTTTTAACCATAAATATTCTGAATTATATTTATCGCCATCATAAAAAGAATCAGGTGTAATATTCAAAATACCCATTATTTTGGGTTTATTTAAATTTAAAATTTTACTACCGCTTTTTAAGGAAAAAGATATACTTTTATTTTTTATTTTATATTTGTTCAAATTTTAAATGATTTTATTTTTATTGAATTTGTTGCTAAAGTAGTAAAAAAGTTAGTAATAATAGTTTATTTTTTCAACAAACTTTTACAAAGCAATAGTTTATGAAGCTGAGCATAATAATCCCTATCTATAATGAAAAGGATTTTATATTAGAAGTAATTAATAAACTTCAGGAAATATCTTTACCGGATTTTGTTAAATCTAAGGAAATAATCATAGTTGATGATTTTTCTTCGGATGAATCTTATAAAAGGATTAGTGAATATATAAAAGATTTTGATAATATTACTTTATTCAGACATGACAAAAATAAAGGAAAAGGAGCTGCAGTGCGTACAGGGTTTGAAAAAGCTAGTGGCAATGTTTTTCTGATACAGGATGCTGACCTCGAATTAAGCCCTGAGGATATTCCTAGAATGCTACAAGCAATGTATAAACTTAAAGTAGAATTTGTCAATGGTTCACGGTATCTCCCTGGAATTGAAAGACCTTTAGCCTCATATAAAAGATATCTCGCTAATCGTTTTTTTACATTTCTTACCTCACTTCTTATAAATGTAAAGTTAACAGATATGGCTTGTGGCTATAAATTGGTTCATAAAAATTTATTAAATAAACTCAACTTAAAGGAAAATCGCTTTGGTTTTGAAGCAGAATTAATTATAAAAGCATTAAGAATTAGGAGAAATAATATTGTTGAAGTACCTGTTCAATATTTTCCACGAAATGAAGGTGAAGGAAAAAAACTTAATAAGACAGATGCTTTAAGAGTTCTCTGGACTATCATTAAATATGGTGTTTTCCGGAAACATTAAATTGTCATATAATAAAATGAACGTATTAAATAAAATTCATATCTCAAAAGCAAGAATTACCAACTGGATAATGCTTTTCATCATTATTTACACTACATTTAATCTTCACTACTGGACATCTTCCAACAGGGTGATTTGTTGGGATATTGTGTCTTATTATGCTTATCTTCCATCTGCATTTATACATAATGATATTAAACTTGATTTTACAGATAAAGACCCTCAAAAATATTTGAACAAATTTTGGCCGGAAAAAACAGCATCCGGTGAAAAAGTTATAAAAACAAGTATGGGATTGGCTATGCTTTATTCACCTTTTTTTTTCATAGGTCATTTATATGCAAAAATTTATAATTATCCAACTGATGGATTTTCATTACCCTACAAGCTTTTCCTTACATTAAGCAGTATTTTTTATCTCAGTATCGGATTATACTTCTTACGTAAAATCCTTGAAAAATATTTTAATCAAACTATTGTTATATTTACATTGGTTTCAATAGTTTGTGGTACTAATTTATTTTATTATACAAGTATTGAATCTCCTTTGCCTCATGCTTATAATTTTTCTCTGTTTGCGGTTTTTTTATTTTTAACAATTAAGTGGCATGAAAAACCCTGTATTAAAAATTCATTTTTAATAGGTATTATATTGGGATTAATTTCTTTGATCAGACCCACAAATACTATTATCATTATTATATTTGTTTTTTGGGGAATAGCTTCAAAAAAGGATTTTGTTAATATTTTCCGATTATTTTTTAAAAAATATTACTTAATATTAATAATGATTACAGGTTTTTTTATAATATGGTCGCCTCAGTTTTTATACTGGAAAGCAGTTACAGGGCAATGGTTATATTATTCTTATGGTGATGATGAGAAATTCTTTTTTACCAACCCACAAATCATCAATGGTTTATTCAGTTACCGAAAAGGTTGGCTGCTTTATACCCCGATAATGTTTTTTGCCCTGCTTGGAATACTGTTATCTTTGAAAAAATTTAAACAATTCTTCCTGCCCTTTCTTATTTTCACATTGATAAATATTTATTTAATCCTTTCGTGGTGGTGTTGGTGGTATGGTGGAGGTTACGGCTTACGTGCATTTATTGATTCCTACAGTTTGCTTGCAGTGCCTTTTGCAGTATTTTTAAGTTGGTCGATGAAACAACGAAAATTTATCAGAATTACTACAAAGACACTTGTTATTTTATTAATATTATTTAGTATTTTCCAGACCAAACAATATTATGGAGGTTATACTATCCATCATGATTCAATGACAAAAAAAGCATATTGGGCTGTATTTTTCAGACTCAATCCCCCTGATGCTTATAAAAAATTACTTAAAAGCCCTGATTATGAAAAAGCGAGAAAGGGGATTAGGGAATATTAATATTTAACAAACTTTTACAAAACAATAGTAAAAAAAAACTCCTTATAATTTAAAATTGTAAGGAGTTGGGAAACATATATTGAGACCTGGGTGGATTATAAGCAAGCTAATTATATAAACTATTATAAAACTCAATAACAGCTATCATATCATCTTCATTTTTAATATTAAGTTTTTTTTGCTTTATATATCTTACGACCTCAGTTTTTTTATCAGAAAGCAGATTTAATATAGCTTCATTTGTTCCAACAATATGAATTGCAGGCTCATCACATTTTTTTATATAATATTCATCTGTTTTTACATAACGCTTATCAATGGGAACTTCATTATCTTCATAAATATTTTTGTAATTATAATTTGCCACACTTCTGCGTAGTAATTTAAAATTTCTGCCTGCCAGAAATTCAAAATATCCTTTTCCCCTCCTGTTATTATCAAAATAATCAAAATAATAATAAGTTTTACCATCAAAGCTTAAAAATTTAATTCTTTCAGGATTTGTAATACTTAATGTATCATTTTCAAATATATATTGCATTTTTTGTTCATAGATGTTATACCTATATAACCTATCACCTATAATTGTATTATCATTTAGCATAAGCAATCCGTATTTCCATTCGTTGTCCAAATACATATCCCCCACTTTTTTACTGTTCTGGTTCGGAGCCCTGTGCGATGGACTTTGAGCTACAGCATTACTTATTATTAATGCTAATATTATAATGCTTAGAGAATGTAATTTTTTCATAGTTGTAATTTTTGTTATTATACTTACTCTTTTAAAGTCTGCTTTAGCATTGACAGGAATTTTCAGTTTCCACCTTTTATAATTATATTTGTATTGTCTATATTTTAATTACATAAAATAAAAAAAAGTAACCAAATATTAAAAAAAACTATAAAAAAAATATATATCTTTACATAAAATTTAACAAAACACAATTTCAATAATTATAAAGTATTGATATTTATGGGAAATAACTCAAAAATTAAAGTAATACTTGTTGTAGAAGATGATGATATAAGTTATCAGTTTTTAAGAATAGTACTACAAAAAGCAAACATTAAAGTATTACATGCTGAAGATGGTGAGCAGGCAATTGAAATGTGCAAAAAAAATAAAAATATTGACCTTGTATTAATGGATATTCAGCTTCCTGTAATAGATGGATTAGAAGCTACAAAGCAAATAAGAATAATAAGAAAAGAATTACCCATTATAGCACAAACAGCTAATACAATGAATGAAGAAAAGGAAAAATGTTTTAAAGCAGGTTGCAACGATTATATTGCCAAACCTTTTAATAAAAATAAATTATTAAAAATTGTAAATAAATATTTAATTTAAATTAAATTTT
>JAIOSH010000299.1 GCA_021107685.1 Bacteroidales bacterium
AATGGTGTTATCCCGAGTATAACAACATCTACTCCTCTTATTTTAGCAGGTATGGAAAGTTTAATAGGTTCAGCAGGATAAAAGGCATTTCTTGAATAAATTTTTTCGTTTTTTTTGTATTCTAAGGATCCAGTGTCCGTAACCAAAGGAATACGAAAACCCGGTGCCATATCAATGCCTGTAAAAGTTTCGGTACGTGAAGATATAATTTTAAGTACTGCTTTAGCTCCTTGCGGAATAGCAATATAACGTCCACTACCGGGAAGGTCGGGAGCTCCTTCATCATTAGGAAGAAAACATCCCGGAAGCTGCAATGTCTGCATTGTTTCACCATTTATCAGGTTATCACTCAATGCAAATTTTTCAATTGAAAAATTAACTTTTACAATTGAAGAACTCTGCTTTTCAATATAAAAACCTGCTTTTCCCCAGCTATCAGAGTATTTAATTTCCTCTGCTATAGAAGTGTTAATTAAAAATACTGATAAAACAAGCGATAAAATTGATAGCTTGTTTAAAAATTTCTGTTTGTTCTTTTTCATAATTTTAAATTTTAGTTGCAATTTAGTTAATTTGTTTTGAATTTATATAAATAATTTTATTTCCTGATAATAAATTTTTTAATATAATTAGTGTTATTACTTGTTAAATTAATAAAATATAAGCCTTCTTCAATACCGCTTAAGTCAATATTCATTGAGAAATTATCAAAGACAGTAATATTATTTTCTTTGTAAATTTCTACACCAAGAAGATTTAGTATTTTGATATTAAACATTTCATTATTATCGGATTTTAGTATAAGTGTAAAAATACCTTTACTAGGATTCGGGAATATTTCAATATGTAATCCATTGACAATATCTTTAATTCCTGTACAACCATCCACATAAATTGTCTCTTCTGCAAAATTCTCACAGCCATATTGGTCAATATAAGTATAAGTGATAATATGTGTTCCTATACCTGCTGCTACAGGGTCAAACCAGTTATTACTAACACCTGTTCCTGAATAAGTACCACCTTCGGGAAGCCCGCCTGTTAATTCAAACGGAGGATAATTCAGGCATACATTATCAAAAGGTTCTAATGTAACATTAGGTAAAGGATGAACAGTAACAATTAATTCATCGGAAAATTCTCCTTCGCCGCACTCATTAACTCCTTTTACCGTTATTATTGCTTGTCCTGAGAAATTGTAATTCCAATCCACTATACCTGTTAAACCACCGCCTGTGATACTACCTGCTTCTGTTGGAGATAAATTCCATATATATGAAGATGCATTTGCTGCTGCTGTTGTTGTATAAGTAGTATTCTGACTATTTTCACATAATTCCGTTTCTCCTGTTGGTGTTCCGGGAACAGATGGGAAAGGTATAATTGTAACTGTTACACTTGATTGAGCAGTATTTACACCATCGTCAACCTCAACAGTATAAACAGTGGTTACAGTTGGTGAAACAACAGGGTCGGGGAGAGTTGAGGTGAAACCCGGAGGATTTGACGTCCATGAATAAGTATAATTACCTGTACCACCAACAGCTATTGCATTTAATTGTGATGATTCACCTTCGCATATTGCAGAAGGGTTGGCAGTTGCAGTAACATTCAGAACATTTTCTCCAACCGTAAGTGTAACAGGAACAGTAAGCTGCGGGTCATCAGGGTCATTACTGGAAATTATTATATCAGCAGTATAGATGCCTGTGCTTAATCCTGTCGCATCGAAAGTTACCTGAATATCCTTGGACTCATTTGCAAGAATAGTATCACAACACATCGGTTCTACAAAAAGCCATCCCATAACATTAATTGAATAATCCTCAACTTCGCCATAGCTTGTTGTTCCGCATGGGTCTAAAGTACCTGTCCACATTATTCTAATCCTCATTACAGTAGTGCCTGCTACAGCATTTGTAGGTGGAGTAATAGTAGCTGTATAAGGACCATTTCCCGGTGTTCCGTTTACTGTAATTTGTTCACCTGCATCTGAAAAATCTTCATTCTGATTCCAGTCAATCCATATTCCGCATTGGTCATTAGAATAAGGATTTCCATTTGTAACAGTGATAGGATAGTCTTCGCCTACATCCATTAATGTTGACAGATTAGTATAATCTGCATAATTATCACAGGCAGAAGGATTATTTATTGACCCGACTAGAACATTACTTATAAATTCATCACAACCACCACTTGCAGAACAATAATCTTTTGAATCTTTATCAGTTGTTATATTTACATTAATATCATAAATAAGGTCAAGTTCTCCGATATTTGAAATTGTCAGAATTTGTGTTGATGTTGAATCAGGGTCTAAATTTTCATTTAAAAAAGCAGGGTTAACTGAAATTTGTGCATTTCCCCATTGAACAGTTACTTTTGCAGGTAATGATTCTCCCTCATCATGGATTGCAGTAACTTTATAAATATAAATGCCATAATCCGGTAGGTTATCAGTATAAGTGGTATCGGTTGTTGTATTTAAAACAACATCATCGCGATAAATACTAAAATATTGAAAACCTGCAACCATTTCAAAGCTCCAGTCAAGTATGACTTCTCCGTTTAATTCATTTAAAGTTGCTGTGAGGTCTGAAGGTTTTGGAAGATTATTGGTTTGGTAAGGAGAAACATAGGTCATTGCTGATCCTGATCTGTTATCGGTCCAGCAGGGATAAACCTTTCCACCTCTTGCAATAATTCCTAAGTAATCGCCAAAATAATCAGATGCTAAGCCTGGTATAGGACAAGGCTTAAATGCCACATCACTGACTTGAAAATCTTCCCATGTCTCGCCTGCATCAAACGAATTTGCACAAAAAACCTCAGCCCAATCGCTTCCTACATTTCTGTCATCATAAAAAACTACACTTAAAGCTCCATTTTCAGGGTCGCAGCTTATCCATGGGAAATAATGCTCTTTACCCAAACCTGATGGGTCTTGATTGACTTTGATTGGCGATGACCATGTATTTCCTTCATCTGTTGATTTAATCATATAAACATCAATATCAGGACCTGTATTTATCCCCGGAATCCCTATATTGCTCCATACAACATAAATATAACCGTTATAAGGCCCGCCGCTAATATCTACAGCCATAACAGGGAATGAATTACATCTCATATATTTAGATGTTTTTGTTGTTCTGATGCCCCTGATATTTGAAATAATCCTTGTAGCATCGTCAAAGTGAATACCTGCATCTGGTGATTTTGTAAAACCTATGGCTGTTTCGTCAGAGGGCCATGAATCATATATTGACCATGCTGCATATACTTTGCCATTAGGACCTGTTTGAATATTTACACCCTGATTATGACTACCTGCATTAACCGCAGAGCTAATATTAACGGCATTAAACCATGTAAGTCCTCCATCTGTTGAGCGTGCAAGCTCAATTTCCTCATCATTAGGACCACCAAAAGGGGTCCATGCGTCGTATAAATTACCCGCATAAGGGCTTGTCAGGCTGTTATCTATCCAAAGGTGATTTTTATCTAAAAGTCCTCCGGAAGGTGGTGCTACTAAAACCGGTGTCCATGATAAGCCTCCATTTGTTGAATATGAAATACCCTGACCGTAATTGTTATGTATATATCCTACATACATAGTTCCATTAAGACTTATTGCAGTAGTGGGGTCGCCTGAATTATCACCACCTGCACCATATATTTCTCCACCCCAGGTTAATCCTGCATCTGATGAGAAAAAATCATTTGCACCGTAAAGTGAACCAACAGGATTAGTTGTAGAATTGTTAGAATTTAATAAAAAATCATTATTATTCGGGTCAACAAAAATTGAATTTTCGCTCTGTGTTGAGTTTTCTGTTGTAACTGGAACATCAGGCGAATTTTCAGTAAAAACACTATTAGCTTTTATTTTGCTTCCCTTATAAATCGCCTTTTCAGTAGGAATGTTCGGTGTAACAGAAACTAACCCTAATGCAGCCATTCTTTTCCAATAAGCCATATTGTCAATCCTTGTATCTATTAGTATTTCCTGGTTGTCCTTTTTTATTTTAGAAGGATAATTCTGAAAATTTTGCCCAATGCTTTGCGCTGATACAATAAAAAAAATTATTGTAATTAATAAAATTTGTTTTGTTTTTTTCATAGTAATAAAATTTATATTGGTTTAATTGTTATACGTTATATGTTAAATGTTATTATCTTATAAAACGTTGTTTTTTAACAAATTTTTTATTTCAGTCCCAAGTACTCGGGATTGAATATCAATGTTATAAGTAATATTTAAAGTTCGTGTTATTATCACAACTTTTGAAGTGCTTTCCCTACCGTGAAATTAATAATTTTCTATTTATTGTAAATTTATTTGTTGCAAATTTACAGAAATATATTCCCTGTGCAAGATTTAATGTATTAAATTCAATCCTGTGTGTGCCGGATAATTGATGTTGCTTCTCAGTTACAACTTTTATTTCCTGTCCTAATGAATTACATATTGTAATTTTAATTTTTGATGGTTCGGTAATTGAATATTCAATAGTAACTTTATCTGTAGAAGGATTTGGATAAATATCTAATCCTTTAGAGTTTTGAATTTCTATATAACCGGTATATATAAAATAAATTATATTGGATTGTTCGGAGGAGCAACCAAATTCATTAGTAACTATTACATAATAATTGTCTGTTGCAGTTGGATAATAAACCTGACTTGTTGCACCGGAGATAAGTCCATTGGAATTATACCATTGGTTTCCTGTTTCAGAACTTGAAACAAGATAATTATCAATTTGAGATATACTTGGAGTTGGAGGCACAGGATTTACATAAACTGTAACATCAGCAGAAATATTATCCGTACCATCGTTAACTGTTACCGTATAAGTTGTAGTTGTTTCAGGGCTTGCAACAGGATTATAAATTGAAGAGTTATTTAATCCTGTAGTCGGTGTCCATGAATATGTATAATTGCCTGTTCCTCCACTTGGTACTGCATAGAGTTGAGAACTGCTGCCATAACATATTTCCGAAGGATTTGCACTGACAGCAACTGTTAATGGTCCTTGAGAACTTTCTACAGGAGGAAATACTATATAATCAACCCACGCACAATCACTACCAGAGATTGTATTCCAATCTTTATTATATTCCCATTTAAAGGTGTGAGTTCCCTGAGAGACATAATAACATACTTTTGCCCAACTTTCCTCACCTGACCATTCAGCTTTTAATGTGTTATCAATATAAAATTTTAAAAAATCATAATTACTTTCAGAGGATACTTTCCTGAAAAAAGAAATGCTGTCATTTGTTAGAACATCCAGAGTTATATTCATCTCTGATGTTTGTTGGTCACTAATATCTCCTGATTTTGCACAATAAACACCTTCGTAAGGATTATCATTACATATTGTCCATGAAGCATTTCCTCCGAAATTCCAATCAAAAGCAGAAAAATTACCTGTTTCAAAATCTTCCAGAATAATACCTATTGTTGTATAAAAAGTATTATCAACAGAGTATTCACCGGAAACAAGATTATTAAACAGGTCAATACTTGTACCAACAGGAGTTGACGGATCAACTGATACTGAAAATATTGCATCCTTTGTTTCGCCCTGTGCAATCGTGCCTAAATCATAAGTAGGGTTGGTTATGGTAATATTTGTATTTGAAGTAATTAATGTTCCTGTGGCATTAAAACAGTCGCTATGCCCGAAATTTGAAGATTTAATAATAATATCTGCAATTTCTCCCGGGTCTAATATGCCATTGCCATTTCCATTAGAAACATCATTGATTGTGAGGTTTCCTATTGTAAGTTCAGGTGCAAAAACAGTAATACTAAAATTAGAATTCCAAGTATCATCTGCCACAATTTCCAGGTCAAAATTAATAATATGATTATCAGGAATATTTGAAGCTACGTCAAATGCAAAAGCATTTTCAACAGATACTGTTCCACCACCCGGAATATTTCCATAATTTTCAGTATTGTCTGTAATTGTAATATAATTATCATTTGTTGAAAGAGTTACAATAACATTAGATGCTTGTTGTGCCCCGACATTTGTTAAATCCAAACTAAGTAATATTGACTCTCCATAATCAACTAAACCATTGCCATTACCCGCTAAATCATTAATTTGATGTGAAGTATAAATAACATAAGAACCTGTATTTGGAATAATATTAACAGGAAAAGAAGTTGGCAGGCAGTTATTACCGGAAATTATAAGTTCAGCATTTCCAACTGATGTAAATGGCGGATCAAATAATATTTCAGCATTTCCAGAGCCGTTTGTTATACCGACTCCATGAATAATATTGTCTTTTATAATAACACATCTAAAGTTTTCCATTGGATTGCCATTACTTGTAACACTTACATTTGTAAAAGGAACTCCAATTGGAATAGCATTCTGATAAGTTGCCTGTATTGTAATGGGTTCATCAGTCCATATTGCCATTGCAGGGTCTCCCATTATATTAATATCATAAAAGTTCCAGCGTAATGCACCTTCTTCCCATTGACCGGGAGCTATTACCCACGGAGCAGTTTGAATTTTTGTTTCTACAAAAGCTGCACCAATACGGTTTATTTTCTCATAGTAAAGAGCGTCAACAAATTCCCTGTGCAAATGTGCTGCAGGACCTTCTGTTTGTCCTTCATTAAACCAACCATAGCGTGAATTAGCAATAACTGCTGCTGCAAAATTTTCAATATTGACCATACGTTCCATAATACAATCATTATAATCAAAAGAACCACAATTACAGCCATGAGAAAAAGCTAAGGTGTAATTATGAATAACTCCGTTAACCTGTGAAAAATTTGAATTTGTAATATCACTTACACCAAGATGCATAACTGACATTTCAGAGGCATGACCACAGTGATGAATAAAAGATTTTCCCTGGTTAATTTTTGCAATTAAAGTGCTGCCGGACCAGTATCCATCACGTTCATACAAAGTTTCAATATTATGGTCTTCGGGAATTCCGTCTGTAGTATATCCATTATCTTCATGATAGCCTATAAGTAAATCCAAATAATCAGCTCCCCATGTTTCAGGGCTAGACCAAAGATGTTCTCCCGCTAAAATAGGGTCTCTTAATTCACCTGTAACTGGATTATCCTGATATGAAACAGTCTTATTCATCATATTATTCAGGTCGGATGTATTGCTGATAGTAAAACGCGCAACTGCAATTTCAGGCAACAGGTCATCTTCTCCAATCTCGCCCCAGGAATTATCTCCATCATCATTCCATGTACCATCCAGAGCGGAATAATATAAGTCTGCCGGAATACTATTGTCTTCATATCCCGAACCTGATTGAACATAACAATAAAAGCCGCGGTAAGGAATATGTTCTACATCTCCGCCAAGTAATACATATTCAACATTGTGAGCCTGATATTCCTGGATAATATAATTACGTATTTTTTCCTGCAAATCCTGTCCCGAAATATTGGAATTAATATATTCTTTTGTTACTATTTCAACTTTTATTCCACGGATAAAATATAAATCAATTATATCCTGATAGTTATTTTCAAATTGAGAAGGAGTAATTATCATCATTTGATAGTCATCTCCCTTATTTTCTTTAACAGGATATAAAGAAATATATCCGGCATTTTGAGCATAAGAATTTATCTTTTTTAAAACATTTTTTAAAGAGCTAAGATTTTCCAGTGCTTTTTCTGCAATTGTGTTTTTTGTTGTCTTAATCCTTATGGTAACTTTTTTATAAAAAGAAACTTCGCCTGTAACAGGGTTGTATTTTAATGGTGTAAAAGTTGAAATGGCAAATGAATATCCATTCATAAATTCAGTAGATAATTTCCCGGTTAAAGAAGCAGGATATTGAGCATTTGTTTGATAAACGCCGGTGTTTTTTACAAAAGTTTTTTGATCTCCAAGAGAGATAGGTTGGGAATGTTGTTGCGGATAAAGATGAAAATATCCGGGGATTTGAATTTCTTGTTCCCCGATAAATTCAATAGATTCTGCTATTTCACCTGGTGGCAATAATAATGTAACTGCCTGATATGGTAATGCAGGTTCACCTGCTTTTCCTGTAATTAGTGTATTCTTAAAGCTGATGATTTGATAATCACCTGATTCAACTATATTATAATTTGAAAAAAAATAAGTTTTTTCAATAGTTTCGGCTTTTAATGATAATACTAAAAGCACTGTTGCAATTGTAAATAAAAATTTTTTCATTTTATTATGATTTTTTTTTAAATTAATAATAAAAACCTACGAGGTTTTAATTCATACTAAAAAAATAAATGAAAAAGTATTGGTTTGAAGCAAAATAACTCAAACCTCATAGGTTTAAAACGTATTGTCTAATATCTTAATATAAGACAATATATGTTATTAAATGGTTGCTTAAAAAAGAATTATTTTATAATCTATAAATATTTTTTAATTTTTCCGACAAATTTAAAATAATACTTTAAATCTGTCGGAAAAACTATTTTAATGATTATTAGAAATAAGGAAGATAAAATTTTGTATTTATTACGATATTCCCCTGTTGTAGGTATAATAGGACCGCGTCAGGTTGGTAAAACTACTCTTGTCAAACAATTGATTTAAATTTTACTCATCTATAACAATTATCCTTTTAACACTTAAAAATTCATCTGTCTGCATTTTTAACAGATAAATTCCCGGTGCTACTGTATTGTTATAATTATCAGTACCATCCCAGGAGATATTATAGTTGCCGGATTTTAACTTTTGGTCTTTAAGGGTTTTGACTTTTTGTCCATTAATATTTAGAATTTCAAGATTTACCTTTGTATCCTGATTTAATGCAAATTGTATTGTTGTATTATCAATAAATGGATTTGGATAATTATTAAAAAGCCTTGCAGATTCAGGAATAGAATTATCCGGATTCTTTTCACTTGTCATTAAACCATCGAAGAAATTCAAATAATACTGCATTAATTCAGCTTTTGTTGAAGGTGATGAGCCATCTTCAAGTTTACCGAATTCAAATGTTGTTCCGATTGTTTTGTAATTTTCTGCATCATAGGCTACAGCACAACTATATTCAGGCGACTGTGTCTGGAATATACAAAAGGCAGGTGCAACAGGTTCAAGATAGTAATTATTATATGGCTTTTCGCCATTATAGATAAAATTCATTCCATTGGTAAATGCTCCTTCCATTCCAAGAATATCTATATATTGGAACCATGTATCTTCAACTGCGTTTAAGCTAAACATAGGATGAGCTACTGTTTGAGGATCATCAAGCCATGTTATTCTGCCTTCTAAATAAATATTGCCACCATAATTAAGGAAATCTGCAAGCATTTGTCCTTCATCTTCACTAAGGACATAATTTGTAAAATGTATTCCAAGACATAAAAAAAGCGACTTGCATGTGTTAATCAGGTCTTCAGGAAATTCAGTTATATAAGCTGCTGTAATTTCCATATTTTCAAAAGTTGAATAAATTTCAGGTCCGGAATATTTATTTTTATCCAAATCAACAACTAAAGTCATGTATCTGCCGATTATAGTATAAAATGTGTCTATTGCAGTTATGTCTGTATCTGCTGTCATTTCAAAATCAAAATTAGCAGGAATACCTTCCGGTGTATTAATATCAGCAGTAATGCTAAAACTTTGTTCCAATGATTCATTAATGGGAATATTGCCATAAGGTAATGCTCCCTGGTTTATTGTTATGAAAGAATAATCTGAGAAAAGCTCTCCATTAACATTTAAAGCATTGCAAGAGCCTGTATTTTCGATAGTTATTGTAATATTTGCTGTTTCGCCGGGGTCTATTCTTCCGTTATTATTACCGGTGGGATCAGATATTACGAAATCAACAAATTGTAAGTTGGGTGCATACGCTTTTATTATAAAATGACTAACCCATGTATTATTTCCGTCAGTAGCACTTAAATCAAATATTATGAAATGTTCGTCAGGGATTGTGTTATCAGCTTCAAATGAAAAGGCATTTTCTATAAAAATTATTTCATCAGGAATAAAATTTCCGAAATTTTCAGTATTGTCAGTAATATTTATATAAGGATCTGTTGTAGATAATGTAACAATAATATCTGATGCTGAAAGGTCTCCATTGTTTTGAAGCCCTAAGGAGAGATTAACTGTTTCACCATATTCAACCAGTCCATTACCTGAAGCATCGTTTATTACATGAGAATTATATATGACAGATGCCTGATTTGAAAAAACATCAATTGTGCCTTGATGTCTAATTCTGTTATGTCCGATAATAGAAACCTCAATAGGGTCGTAAGTATTTATAGCAGAGAAAAGATCAATTGTTGCATTGCCTGATTCATTTGCAAGTCCTCTTCCAATTAATTCACCATTTTGGACAAGTCCTATACGGGAAAAAGGAGCATCAGACAGAAATAAGACTTGTTCTGTTTCTATTGATAATTCATAGGGATATGTTGTTGTTATTTCCACAGGTACTTCTGTCCAGATGTCCATTGAAGGGTCTCCAAAAACATTCAGTTCATAAGCACTCCATCTTATATATTCGCTTGCATTTATATATACTACATTATCTTCTTTTGAATCGCCATTTGCCTGACCAATTATTGTAAAGCCTTCTCCGAAAATGGCATCATAGAACTGTCTGTCAAGATATTGTGAAGCTCCATTTGTGCTTCCCTGTGATCCCCATCCGTAACGTGAGTTTCCAATACAGGCAACTTCTGCGGTTTCAATAGTTGTAATTTTTTCAGAAAAACAATCACTTATATATATGCCGCCATCATTACGATTATCAAAAGCACCATTATAACATCCCTGTGAATACCCAATGGCATAACCACGTGTAATTCCATCGTTCTGAAAATTTTCAGTAGTGATATCAGCATTATTCATTTTCATGTTATAATTAACATTAGAATGTCCCAGATGATTAAGCAAATTTACACCTGTATTATTGAATTGCTTAAATACTTTAGTCTTGGACCAGCTATTAAGTATTTCATAAAGCCTGGAAACAGTGATGTTTTCTGATACACCAACTGTTGAATAACCATGATTTGAGCTTCCCAGTGCCACTTCATCCTTATAAGTCCCTCCATAGGTTTCGGGCCAAAGGTATTCACCTATCATAAGAGCTTTTTCTATGTCTTCCACAACAGGATGATTTTGATACATAAACAATTTATTTGTAAAATTCTGAATTTCTATATCATTATCAACGCAAATTCTTCCTATACTAAGTTCAGCATACAGATCATCCTCTCCGGGTTCGCCCCATTTGTTATCACCGTCATCATTCCATGTTCCATCCAAACAAGCATAATACATATCAGCAGGAATATCTAATTCATTTAAAGCATAAAAACCGCGATGAGGTACAATATTCTGTAAAGAATCACCGGCATCAGCATCTCCACCAAGAATCACATAACTAATTCCATAATTTTCATAATTATCAATAATACAATTCCTGATTTTTTCCTGATTATCCTGACCGGAATATTGAGTATAGATATCTTCGGTTACAACTGTTTTTACTACAAAACCTGTGGATTCTTTAAATTCCATATAATCATTAAAAGCCGGTAATAGTATATTATTTGTAATTAATAGAATGTCATATTCATCTGTATTTTTGAATATAGGATATATATAATTTTTCAAATCACCAGGATTTTCAACTATGCTATTAATCCGTTTTTTAATTGACATTGATTTTTTTAGAAATTTTTTGGATTCTAAAGCCTTATCCGTAGTTTTGGAATTTATTTTAATAGTTATTTGTTTAATAAATTCAACCTGATCTTTTGCAGGTATATAATTTGCAGGACAAATTGTAAATGAACCTATTGAATGTCCTGATAAAAAATGAGTGCTGATATTATCAAATATTTTTTCAGGATAAGGTAATAAAGAACTATATATTTTTTCATTGGGAATAACTTTGTAATCATGAATGATTTCAGATAAAGGAAATTGTCTTGATGCAGGAATGATTTTGATATTTTCCTGTAAAGAATAATAGCTTATTGAAACCACAGAAATATTTTTTATTTCCTTACCCTGAGGAAGAAGAACATTTACTCCTAAATAAGGAATTGAAGGGTAACCTTCTTCACCAAAATTGAGACAGTTTTTATATACTATCTTGGTATATCCATCCTCATTTTGATTTAATTGCGGTACTTCAAAATTATAAGTATATGTTTGTGTTTGTGAAAAACCTGTAAATGTAAACACCAATACAATGAATAAATATATAATTCTCATAACTAAATTTTTTAAAAATTAATACCTCGTAGTAATTTTACTACGAGGTATATTAACAAGTTAATAAATTTTTATTTCTGGATAATCAACTTCTTATTGAAATTAATTTCTTTTCCTTCGATTCGTAAGTAATAGACACCTTCTTCAAAATTATTCATATCTATCTTATAAGTGTATTTTCCATTAATTTGAACTTTTTCTTTCAAAACAAGCACACTTAATGAATTGAATACTTTAATATTAACAGAGTTATTTTTATCGGAATTTAACTCAAGTGTAAATGTGCCATTACTTGGGTTCGGATATACACTAATACCTATACCATTGATATTGTCAGTAATTCCTGAAGGGTTAATTGTAAGCATCATTTCATCTGAAATATCACCGCAAGGTGTATTACCTGTAGCTGTAAGAGTTAAAGTTACCGAGCCTGCTGCTATGTCATTTTCACCTGGAGTATAGGTTGGGCTCAGGATAGTATTATCATCAAAAGTACCGTCACCGGAAGTAGTCCAGTTCAATGCAGAGTAATTCTCAGCAGTTGCACCAAAAACAGTATATGAATCATTTTCACAGATAATAGCATTTACACCGGCTTCAGCAGTTGCTGCGGGAACAATAGTTAACACCATATCATCAGCAGCGTCACTGCAGGGAGACAGTCCGGTAGCTGTCAGTGATAAAGTAACGGTTCCTGCAATAATATCATCAGTGCTTGGAGTATAAACAGGATTAAGAATAGTATTATCATCAAAAGTTCCTGTTCCTGAAGTACTCCATAATAACTCAGAGTAGTTTTCAGCCGCAGCATCGGCAATTGTATAAGAAGCATCACTACAAGTAGTAGCATCTTCACCTGCAAAAGCTATTGCAGAATGATTTATAGTCAATGTCATATGATCAGTAACATCTTCTTCCGGCCCATGTGCTGTTAATGAAAGAACTACAGAGCCATTCATAATGTCATCAGCACTTGGAGTATAAACAGGATTAAGAATAGTATTATCATCAAAAGCTCCTGTTCCCGAAGTATTCCACTCAACGGAATTATAATTTGTTGCATTTCCTGAACAAGTATAGTCATCACCTTCGCAAATGGCGTTGTCAGGTCCTGCATAAGCAGTAGTAACCAATACCGGTGGTAATACAATATAATCAATCCAGCCACAGTCTTCTCCGGTAGAAACGCTGTAATCCTTATCATATATCCATTTAAATGTATGAGTTCCTTCACTTACAGGATAAACAAACCTTTGCCAACCTAAGGAACCGGACCAACTTCCTTGTATAGAACCATCAATATAAAACTCAAGAAAATCATAAGTTGCTTCTGATGAAACTTTTCTGTAAAATGAAATACTATCATCAGCAGCTACATCATAAACTAATGAAAGATAAGTGTTTTGCAGATCTGAGATAGTTCCGGATTTGGCACAATAAACTCCTTCATAAGGGTTGGAATTTGTAATTGTCCAATTAGAATTACCACCTGTAACCCAGTCGAATTGACTGAAATCACCTGTTTCCCAATCTTCCACGATAATCCCCACTGTTGTAAAGAAAGTTTTTTGCGCATCATACATACCTGAAGTAACGGAATAATTCAGGTCAACAGACGTGCCAATAGGAGTTGCAGCTTCAACTGTTACATTAAATACTGCATCTTCGGAAGCTCCTGCAGAAAGCGTATTGAAATTAAATGTTGAAGAATTAATAATAATATAATTGCTGGTTGTTGTTAAATTACTAATAGTATTCAGTGCATCACTCGAACCTGTATTTGATGTTTGTATTAAAATATCTGCTGTTTCGCCCGGATCTAATCTTCCGTTACCGTTTCCTGTCACGTCGGAAATAATTAAACTGCCAATTTCCAGTACAGGAGCATGAGCCAGAATAGAAAAATAACTCAACCAAGTACTATCTCCATCAGTAGCACTTACTTCAAAAGGTACACTATGACCGTCAGGAATATCATCAGCAACATCAAAAGCAAAACCGTCAGTAATTGATACAACTTGATCAGGATCAATTGTACCATATAATTCAGTATCATCTGTTATAGTAATGTATGTATCAGAAGAAGCAATTGTTACAGTTATATTTTCAGCCTGAGCTACACCAACATTTTTAACACCTACTGAAAGCAGGATAGATTCACCATAATCCATTAATCCGTTATTGTTTCCGCTAGCATCATTAATAGTATAAGAGTCATATACAATGTATGGTCCTATAGCCGGAACAACATCAACAAGGCTTGTATAACGATAGTAATTTTGCTTTGTAATCGTTACCAGCATTTGGTCAGGAGGAATTTGCCCCTCAATGGTTATTGATACAGGAGAACCTGTACCATCAGCTACACCGATAATTTCACCATTAACTGTAAGAGCTATTAAAGAACCATCATCAGCAGTTACATCAAAGCTTGTAATGCCTGCATATAAAACAGGGTTGTGAATTACAGTTAAATTTTGTGGCATTTCAGTATAAACAGTAGAAAAAGCATCACCATGATGATGGAATAAATAATAAGTAATTATTTTGCTACTGGTGTTATAAGGCCAGTCAGATTGCTCAAGGAAATATTTTCCTGCAGCATTAGCAAAACCGGGAAGTATGCCCCTTGATTCGGGATTCGTTCCGAAAGTTGGCATAAAGTCAGTCCACATATTATCATATACTCCCCACACATAAGTATCATTAACAAAAGAATAAGAAGTACTTGATGCAGCTATAATACCTAAAGCACGTTTTGGATAACGGTGAAATGCTTCAGCAAAACAGTCACCGGATGCATTAAATTTACCTGTTGAACAATTTATTGAAAAAACATAAATAAGGTCATCATTGTTTAACCCGTTAAGATCACTCATTTGGTAATCAGGTTCACCCCAACCTGTTACACTACCATGGTCACGATGCTGTAGCATAAAAGCACCACTGTTAATATCATTATTTAAGCGTTCTGCATTACCACCCCAGTCAGTAAGATGATCAGGAGTAGCAGGAATATAACCTGTTCCATTTGGTCCAAAATAATCAACTACCATAGAAGTATTTTGGTTTGATGACCATGAACCTGTTGGAGAACCACTGTATATCGCATTTTCCCTTACAGGATTTTTACCCTGAGCAAATTCCCAGAAACCATTAACAGTTTCTGCACAAATCTGGAACCAGCGTTCTGTTTGCCATCCCATTGCAGTTATAGGATTATCATAATAATTAGGATTTACCGGCGGATTGCGTTCATAGTCCAGAAATTTTCCAACCATGATTTCAAGATGACCTTCATTCTGTGCTGTCATTCGTGCAAATGCCATATCAGGTAAATGGTCTCCATCTACATCTGCATATTTATTATCTGAAATACAACCATCATACGTTGGACAAATAATGCTGTTATCAGCACTAGTACCATAATCTGCCATTACCAATACTGCTACAGGCTTAGTATCCCAATGATTATATGCATTATCAATATAACTCTCAATAAGTGTAGCGTCATTACCACCAATTTCTGCAAGAGTAACAATACCTGTTGTGATACCCTGCAAGGTTCTGAATAGTTTTATTGAATCAGCCCATTTTTGATATTCGGGATTATTTGGGATTATTATCAGGTATTCAAAACCATCTTTTGATGATTTGCTTCCATAATCAATTACCGGTAATGAAGCCTCATTAAGAAGCATATCTCTTAATAAAGGATCCCACCAGCGGCTGCGAAAACTGTCATCTCCAAAATGTTTGTTTCCTCCTTCAAAGCTAATTTCAATTTTTAAATCCCTGTAAACAATTAATTCTTTTGTTACAGGATTATATTGAAATGGTGTTATCCCGAGTATAACAACATCTACTCCCCTTATTTTAGCAGGTAAGGAAAGTTTAATAGGTTCAGCAGGATAAAAAGCATTTCTTGAATAAATTTTTTCGTTCTTTTTGTATTCTAAGGGTCCTGTTTCCGTATCCAAAGGAATACGAAAAGCCGGTGCCATATCAATACCTGTAAATGTTTCGGTACGTGAAGATAAAATTTTAATTACAGCTTTAGCTCCTTGCGGAATTGCAATATATCGACTAAGTCCCGGAAGGTCGGGAGCTCCTTCATCATTAGGAAGAAAATTTTCCGGAAGCTGCAATGTCTGCATTGTTTCACCATTTATCAGGTTGTCGTTCAATGCAAATTTTTCAATTGAAAAATTAACTTCTACACTTGAAGGACTCTGTTTTTCAATAGAAAAACCAGATTTACCCCAGCTATCAGAGTATTTAATTTCCTCTGCTATAGAAGTGTTAATTAAAAATACTGCTAAAACAAGCGATAAAATTGATAGCTTGTTTAAAAATTTCTGTTTGTTCTTTTTCATAATTTTAAATTTTAGTTACAATTTAGTTATTAATTTATTATTGGATTTATAAAAGAAATAATTATTAATTCTTCAGTATCATTTTTCCGGTTTTTGTTTGTGAGCCGGTTTTTAAAATATAAAAATATATTCCGTCGGAAAGTGTATTTCCTGTGTTATTTTTACCATTCCAGACAACATTATGAATGCCTGCATTTAAAGCATTATCAATGAGGGTGATTATTTTTTCGCCAAATATACTGAAAATTTCAAGAGTAACTTCTGAGTTTTTTTCTAATTCAAAAGTTATAGTTGTTTCAGTATTAAAAGGATTAGGATAATTATTAAAAATTTCAGAAGAAATATTAATCTTATTATCATCAGTTCCTGTAATAAGTCCGTCAAAGAAATCTAAAAAATTTTGCATTAATTCTTCTTTTGTAGATGGTGAAGAGCCATCCTCCAATTCCCCGAATTCAAATGTTGTACCTATTGTTTTATAATCCCCTGCATCATAAGCCACGCCACACCCATAAAATGGTTCCTGAGTATGAAAAATGCTAATTGCAGGAGATACAGGTTCTAAATAGTAATTATTATATGGTTTTTCACTATTATAGCCAAAATTCATACTACTTGTAAATGTTCCGTCCTCGCCGATGATGTTCAAATATTCAAACCATGTATCTTCAACAGCATTAATGTTGAACATAGGATGAACTACTGTTTGAGGATCATTAAGCCATGTTAGTCTGCCTTCCATATATATATTACCTCCGTCATTAAGGAAATCAGCAAGAATCTGCCCTTCTTCGGGAGTTAATTCATAATTTGAAAAATGAATGCCGAGACAGATGAAAATTGATTTGTAAATACCAAGTTCTTCGGGAAAAGAAGTAAAATAGTCAGTATAAATTTCCATATTATCAAAAGTTGATTTAATTGTTGGTCCTGAATAATAATTAGGATCCAAATCAATAATAACAGCGATATATTTTCCTATGACTGTGTTGAACGAACCAAAACCTGTAATACCATAATCTGCAGTTAAATCAAAATCAAATACAGCACAATGTCCTTGTGGTGTAGAAATATCGGCTGTTACACTATAAGTTTGCTCTGCTGTTTCAAAAGGTGCCAAATTACCGTATGATTGACTATTTTGATTAATTGTAATATATGGATCATTATTTGCCGATAGTTCACCATAAACGTTAAAAGATTCAGAAGTCCCATTATTACTTGCTGTTATTGTAATATCAACAGTTTCACCGGGATCAAATCTGCCATTATTATTTCCCCCGGAATCAGATAATACAAAATCAATAAATTCTAAAGCAGGTGCATGTGATTTGATTAGGAATTGGCTTAACCATGTATTATTACCATCAGTAGCAGAAACATCAAATATAACATTATGTTCATCAGGAATTAAATTTGAAACATCAAATGAAAAAGCATCAGATTTTGTAATAACTCCATTTGCAGCAAAATTACCGAAGAGTTCCAAACTGTCTGTCATAATAATATTAGGATCTAAAGTAGTTACTGTAACACTTACGTTATTAACAGGGACTAATCCGATATTTTTCATACTTAAAGTAAGCAGGATTGATTCGTTATAATCCATTAGTCCGTTTGAATTACCGGCATTATCATTAATTTCATAAGAATCTTCAACAATATAAGGAATATTAGAAGGAATTACCTGCACGGTTTGATGATAACGGAGATAATTTTGTTTTGTAACAGTAACTTCAACAATTACACCGGATAATTGTGAAATAATATCAATATTAACAGGCTCTCCAGTACCTTGAGCTGCACCGATAAATTCACCATCAACAGAAAGTCCTATAAGAGATCCTGTATCAGCAGTTACAGTATAAACTTCCGCTCCACTTACAAGGACATTATCATGGATCACAGTCAATTCCTGAGGCATTTCAGAATAAACTGTTAAGAAAGCATCGCTGTGGTGATGGAAAAGATGATAAGTTACTGTTTTATTCCCTGTATTATAAGGCCAATTCGATTGTTGGAGGAAATATTTACCATAAGCATTTGCAAAAGCAGGATATACTCCTGTTGATTCGGGGTTGTTTCCTGTTAAATCAGGTAAAAAATTCTGCCACATATAGTCGTACATACCCCATACATAAGTATCATTAACAAAAGAATAAGAAACCTCGGAAGCTGCAATAATTCCCAAAGCACCTTTTTGATGCCTGTGGAATGCTTCGGCAAAACATTCGCCGGATGCATTAAATTTACCTGTTAAACAATTTATTGAGAAAACAAAAACCAGATCATCATTATCTAATCCCGAAAGATCACTAATTCCATAATCGGGTTCACCCCAACCTGTTACACCACCATGGTCTCTGTGTTGCAAAATAAAAGCTCCATTATTTATGGCATTATTAATCATAGCAGCATTACCACCTGTCCATCCGCCAAGCTCAGCAGGTGTTGCAGGAATATAACCAAGACCGTTCGGTCCAAAAGCATAAAGAACAAGGCTTGTATTTGTGGCTGTTGACCAAGGATCAACATTTGGATTTCCTGCATAAATTTCATTTACTCGAACAGGTTCTTTGCCCTGAACGTGTTTCCAGAAACCACCAATTGCTTCACAACAAATCTGAAACCACCGTTCTGTCTGCCAACCCAAAGCTGTTATCGGATGGGCGTAAAAATCAGGATTTGTAGGAGGATTTCTTTCGTAATCTAAAAATTTTCCAACCATTGTTTCCAAATGAGTTGCATTTTGGGCTGTAATACGGGCAATAGTGATATCAGGAAGATTATTACCATTTATATCGGCATACATATTATCCGAAACACAGTAACCACCACCCCAGTAAGGTGAAGTGATGCTGTTATTAGCATCAGAGCCATAATCTCCGAGTAAAAGTATAGCTACAGGTGGAATGTCCCATGAGCTATATGCATCATTTATATAATTTTCAATAGTATTGCTTGTGTTCCCTCCGATTTCCGCTAATGTTACAACTTTACTTAAAATACCCTGTTTGTTTCGCCATACTCTTACTGAATCCGCCCAGGCAATAAAATCGGCTCCATTAGGAGATATTATAAGATATTCACATCCTACTTCTTTATTATTGTATGAGTTATAATTAATCTCAGGTAAAGAAGCTTCATTTAATAACAGATTATGTAGAATAGGATCCCACCAGCGGCTGCGTAAACGGTCTTCGCCAATATGTCCGTTTCCTTCATCAAAAGTTATTTCAATTTTTATATCCCTGTAAACAATTAATTCTTTAGTTACAGGATTATATTGGAATGGTGTTATTCCAATAATTACAACATCTACTCCCCTTATTTGAGTTGAACCGGAAAGCATAATTGGTTCAGAAGGGTAAAAGGCATTTTTTGAATATATCTCCTGATCTTTTTTGTATTCTAATGGGCCTGTTTCAGTATCCAAAGGAATACGAAAAGCAGGTGCCATATTAATACCTGTGAATGTTTCAGTTCGTGTAGCTAATATTCTTAGTGTTGCTTTAGCACTCTGTGGAATTGCTATATAACTACTAAGTCCGGGAAGGTCAGGGGCGCCTTCATCATTAGGAAGAAAGTTTCCGGGAAGCTGTAATGCCTGCATTGTTTCACCATTGATTTGAGTTTGGTCTAACGCAAATTTATTTATTGAAAAGTTTATTTCAAGCCCGTTTAAACTTTGTTTCTCAATGGCAAAACCTTGCTTACCCCAACTATCCATATATTTTATTTCTTCAGCTTTTATATTACCTGATAGAATTATTATTAAAGCAATAAACAAAAATTGTATTTTAAAATTTTGATGCAAATTCAAAGTTTTCATATTTTTTATAATTTTAGTTTTTAATTAAATAAATTTAAAGGCTTTTTGCCTCTTATTTTGTTGAAATTATATTTATTTGTTAATAATAAATTTTTGAAAATAATTAGTTGACTTACCTTCAACCCTGATAAAATAAACACCTTCGGAAAATTCACTTAAATCAATATCTATAATATTATTTTTAATAACAGTAACTTTTTCCTGATAAATTATTTTACTTAATAAGTTGATTATTTTAATGTTTATTTTATTATTATCAATTATGTTAAATTTAATTGATAATTTACCTGAAGTAGGGTTAGGGAATATTTCGATATTAGATTTTTTTGAATTTTCATCAATTTCAGTACAAAATACACATTCTACTTCAAAACCATCGGAAAAATCACTTTCACCACAAACATTAACACCTTTAACTTTTATTGTTGCTGTACCTTCCCAAGGTATCCACTCAACTGTTCCTGTTGTTCCATTTCCGCTTATTGTTCCGGCTTCGACAGGTAAGATTTCCCATATATAAGAAGTTGCATTGGGACTGCCTGATGTAGTATAATCAGAATATTGAACTAAATTTGTACATACTATACTGTCTCCAAAAGGTGTTCCCGGTATTGATGGAATAGTATTAACCGTAATATAATCTGTAACAGTCAGAGTATCAAAATCAACACCATCACCAACTATTAATGTAACATCATAAGAACCTATAGTATTATATGTAACAGATGGGTTTTCCTGAGTTGAAGAAGACGGATTTCCACCAGGGAAGCTCCAATCCCAGGATATTACTTGTCCTGATGACATATCTACGAAATCAACTGTTTCACCTTCGCAAATGTCAGTAACATTTGAAGAAAAAGAAGCATTTAATGTTGTAGAAACACCGAGAAAATCCAGGTATTCAGCCATTAATTCCTCCTGTGTTGAAGGTGAAGTACCATCAACAAGTCCACCGAATTCGTGGGATGCGCCAATAGTTCTATAAGTTCCTGCATCATAAGCCACACCTGTACCATAATTAGGTGATTGATTTTCAAATATCATAAATGCAGGAGAAATAGGGTTAATATGGTCAATATAGTTATTTTCTCCTGAATAGGTAAAGCTCATATCTTCGGTAAAAGTACCTGTTTGTCCTAGTATTGTTCCCAAATCATCATCGCCATCGTCAACAGGATTAATATTAAACATAGGATGAACGGCAGTCTGGCTATCATAATACCATGTATCCCCTCCTTCCATGTATAATGAACCGCCATTATTCAGGAAGTCAGCGAGAGCCTGACCTTGTGATGATGATAATACATGATTTGAGCTATAAATACCGAGACATACAAATATAGAGGAATATAAATCCGGATCGGTTGGAAATGAAGTAGTATATTCAATAGCCACACCTAAATTTTGTATGGCAGTCTCCATATCAGGTCCTGAACTGGCATTTGGATCAAGGTCAACAATAACAACAGGGATTTGTCCAACAACAACATTAAAAGCCCCGTTACCTGTTATACCAAGATTTGCTGTTATATCAAAGGTAAAGTCAACCAAGTGCCCTATAGGTGTACCTATATCGGCAGTTACACTAAAAGACTGCTCTGCATTACCTCCACCAATAATATCACCATATACCAACTGACCTGAGTTAATAGTAATATAAGTATCTGTTGTAAGGAGTCCACCATTAACTTGATACGCTTCTGAAGAACCAGTATTATTAACAGTAATAAAAATGTCAACTGTTTCACCCGGGTCAATTTTTCCATTATTATTACCTGTCGGGTCAGAAATTACAATATTGTTATCCATTTCCAAAGCAGGAGCATGAGCCTGAATAGAGAAATAACTCAGCCATGTACTATCTCCATCAGTAGCACTTACTTCAAAAGGTACATTATGACCGTCAGGAATATCATTAGCAACATCATAGGCAAAACCATCATCAACTATAACAATCTCATCAGGATCAATATCTCCGTAAAATTCAGTATTATCTGTTATTGTAATATAAGAATCAGTAGTGCTAAGAGTAACAGTAATATTATAAGCAATTGCAACACCAACATTTTTAACAGCTAAGCTAAGGAGATTGGTTTCTCCGTAGTCCATCAAACCATCACCATTACCGCCTGCAACATCATTGATAGTATAGGATTCTCTGACAATATAAGGTCCAACCGGGGGAACAACATCAACAAGAGCTTCATAACGATAATAATTTTGCAATGTAATAGTAACAAGCATCTGGTTGGGTGGTACCTGACCGGGAATTGTTATAGAAAGCGGCGCTCCTGTTCCTTCAGCCGTTCCGATTATCTCTCCGTTAACAGTAAGAGCTATCAATGAACCTTCGTTAGCTGAAATATCAAATGAAGTAACACCCGCATAAAGAATCGGGTTATGAGTAACTGTTAGGTTTTGTGGGATTTCAGAATAAACTGTCATAAACGCATCGCCATGATGGTGGAACAGATAGTAAGTAACTTCCTTGTTGTTGGTGTTGTAAGGCCAGTCCGATTGCTCCAGGAAATATTTACCGGCTGCATTACCAAAACCGGGTAATACACCCCTTGGTTCAGGCTCTACTTGCGGTGCATAAATATCCGGCAAGAAATCAGGCCACATATTATCATAAGCTCCCCACACATACGTGTCGTTTACGAAAGAGTAAGATATATCGGAAGCAGCTATAATTCCGATCGTTCCTGAATTATTACCGCCGGAGGTATGTCTGTGGAATTTTTCAGCAAAGCACTCACCGGAAGCGTTGAATTTTCCTGTCAGACAGTTGATTGACCATACAAACGTCAGGTCTGTATTATTTAAGCTGTTGATATCGCTATTTGAAAAACTAGGATGACTCCATCCGGTTACTCCGCCATGATCTCTGTGCTGTAGCATGAAAGCTCCGTTGTTAATTGCATTAATCACATCGGAACCGGTGCCGTTCCATGAACAATTAACTTCGCCTGGAGTTGCCGGTATATATCCCAAACCATCAGGACCAAATACTGCCATTACCAAAGGAGTATTTTGATTAGTTGACCAGACACTTCCACAAGGACCTACATTAATCCTGGTTGTAGTTTTACCCTGGTTAACTTCCCAGAAACCTGCAACAGATTCCGAGCATATCTGGAACCATCGATCTGATTGAAATCCGAGAGCTGTAACAGGATTGTTGTAAAAATACGGATCGGTTGGAGGAGTTCTTTCATTATTTATAAATTTAGTAACCATTGTTTCAAGGTGTGTTTCATTTTGAGCGGTC
>JAIOSH010000541.1 GCA_021107685.1 Bacteroidales bacterium
CAAGTAAAAAAATGGAAAAACCGTAAAAGGATTTTTGATTTGATAGCGAAGGGTTCAGAGCATCCCGACTAACAAAGTCGGGAGGGTCACTGGTTCGAATCCAGTAACTCCCACAAAAGCCACGAAAAAGTGGCTTTTTTTGTTTGATGGATTACTATTTCTACATATTATACTCTAAATCCCTTAATAAATTTTATTATGGTCATTCCAATGATATTAAAGAACGTATATGTAAGCACAATACTAATCACAAAGGATATACAGGGAAGGCTAATGATTGGGAAATCGTATATACAGAAAAGCATATCTCAAAGAGTGAGGCTTATGCAAGAGAAAGGCAAGTAAAAAAATGGAAAAATCGTAAAAGGATTTTTAATTTGATAGCGAAGGGTTCAGAGCATCCCGACTAACAAAGTCGGGAGGGTCGTTCGAATCCAGTAACTCCCACCAAAAGCCACGAAAAAGTGGCTTTTTTCGTTTGATGTATTACTATTTCTACATATTAGAGAATTGGAATTGCTTATCATTGTCTGTAATACTCTATTCCCCATACCATATCAGCCACCCAATACGCGGTTACAGATATATACTAAGTAATGATAATATTAAAAATTCCTTTGTTTATAACTTTCTACATCTATCAAATAATTTATTCCTACATAAATTCCACCAAACAGATTATGAGAAGGTTCATACACTCCGTCAATATTTTCAATTCTATAGTCAGGTGCATTTATGTCAGAAAAACCATAATTCCCACGAAGTCCGGCATTAATATAAAATTCTTTTGATAAATATATATCAGCCCCAATATCTAATGCAAAACCGAAATCAGTACTTTCAAAACGATTTTTTATATCGGTTGCATCTGTTTGAAAATTTATATTATTTACGTCCGGCATCATTTTTCCGGTAACTTGACCATCTCTAGTATAATCCTGTTCGGCAGAAAGCAGAATACTTAATTGCGGACCTGCCATAAAACGAAATTTTGTTAATCCTGTACCAAAGGAATACTTGAAAAATAATGGAATATTTAAATAATTGAGCTTAATATCTCTTTTAACTGACTGGCTGTTTTGTTTCCCGTCATATTTTTGTCCCTGAGCTGAATATCCGGCTTCAATTCTTAAAGCAATCTGTTCGGTAAAATCATACCCTAAAGAAAAAATTGCACCATAACTAAATTTTGGAGCATAATCAACTTCAGGTTCTCCATAAAAATTTTGATGAACTATCCAAGTATTGGTAAATGCACCACCAAGTCCAATATTTAATTGTTTTGACTTTTGTGCAAAAGCATTTGTTGTAAAAAACAAACTTGAAACGATTAATAAAAGAAATAATTTTTTCATTTTTAAATTTTTTTAGTATAATTAATGTTATTAAATTTAAATTTTTACAAAAATAAAAAAATATAATTAAAAGATTATAGTTTGTAATATAATTTTTCTTAAAAATTTATTTAGCTTTGTAACCATGATATTAGTAACAGGAGGAACAGGCTTATTAGGCTCTCAGCTTTTATTAGATTTGGTTAAATCGGGAAAAAAAGTCAGGGCTTTAAAACGAAATAAAAGTAAGACAGATATTGTTCATAAGGTTTTTTCATATTATTTCGATAAACCTGAAGCAATGTTTGAAAAAATAGAATGGGTGGAAGGAGATATACTTGATATTTTTTCTCTTAAAGATGCAATTAATGGAATAAAGGAAATATACCATTGTGCTGCGATAGTTTCTTTTAACCCTGATGATAAAGAAAGTATGATAAAAACAAATATTGAAGGAACTGCCAATATTGTTAATGTGGCTTTAGGAGAAAATATCAGAAAATTATGTTATGTAAGTTCTATTGCAGCATTAGGAAGAGCAGATAATGATGGGATAATTAATGAAGATACTATATGGAGAACATCAGGGAAGAATTCTGCTTATGCAATAAGTAAGTACGGAGCAGAACGGGAGGTTTGGAGAGGAATTGAAGAGGGTTTGGATGCAGTGATTATTAGTCCTTCTATTATAATTGGTTTATCTGATAATAATAAAGGAAGTGAAGAACTTTTATCTACAGTATGGAATGGATTGAAATTTTATACAAAAGGGGTTAATGGCTTTGTTGATGTAAGGGATGTAACAAAACTGATGTTGTTGTTAATGCAAAGCAATATTAAAAACGAACGTTTTGTTGTTTCTTCCGAAAATCTCTCCTATAAGCAACTTTTTAATATGATTGCCGAAAATTTAGGAAAAAACCCTCCTTCAATCAAAGCAGGTTATTTATTAAGTGAAATTGCCTGGAGAGTTGAAAGATTAAAATCATTTATTTCTAATACCAAACCTTTGATAACTAAAGAAACTGCACGTACAGCCAACCAGAAATATTATTACTCTAATGAAAAAATTATAAATGCCCTGAATTTTGAGTTTATGCCAATAAGTAAATCAATAAAAGATGCGTGTAAGTTGTTTTTGAGTAATTTAAATAAGTAATGATTAATTATTGCATAATTTATAAAATAATTAATACATTTTCAATAAAAAAATTTTAATACTTTTTTGCTGATTACTTAATATTTAATAATCATGAAAAATTCACGCCCGTCATAAGCTATTCGATTTCCCTGAGAATTTTTTATATTAGGAGAAACTCTATATGTTATTTTCCAATAATGATTTTTTCAATATAATTGATATCATCTCCTTTAATAATAAGGTAATACATACCTTCTGTATAATTACTGATGTTAATTGTTTCAGAGAAACTTCCTGTTGTTATTATTTGTTTTTTCTGATAAATAACTTCACTCATTAAATTTACTATTTTCAAATCAATTATACTATTATTATTAATGTTAATGTTCAGGGTAAAATTACCATTATTTGGATTTGGAAAAATTTCTATTGTCCGGTTGTTATCATTTTCAGCAATATCCGTACAAGCATCCACGTAAATAGTTTCTTCGGCAGAGTTTGCACAACCATTTTCTTCATAAGTATAAGTAATAATATGAGTTCCTACACCTGCTGTTTCCGGATAAAACCAGTTATTTGTTACACCTGTACCGGAATAATTTCCTCCGGCAGGTTCGCCTCCGGTTAATTCAAAAGGAGGTTCATAAACACAAACATCGTCAAAAGCTTGTAATGTAACATTTGGCAAAGGATATATTGTTAATATCATATCATCACTGACATTTCCATCATCACCATAAGCAGTTAATGTTAAAGTAACAGAACCTGTTGTTATATCGTTATTTCCCGGAGTATAAGTTGCATTAAGAACTGTGCTGTTGTCAAAAGCTCCATCCCCCGATGTAGTCCATTCAATTGAATTATAATTTGTAGCACTTCCGGATAGAGGATAATTTTCATCTTCGCAAATAGAATCATCCTGTCCTGCATTTGCACTTGTTTCCATATTACCACCCGGCAGTGAAATATAATCAACCCATGCACAATCATTTCCACTGCTTACATAAGTATCTTTGTCATATATCCATTTAAATATATGATTGCCATCCGAAACAGCATAACTTTTCCTTGTCCAACCCTGACTACCTGCCCATTGACCTTTTAATGTTCCGTCAATGTAAAATTTAATATAATCATAATTTGATTCTGATGAAACTTTTATATAGAATGAAATACTGTCGTTTGACTGAACTTCATATTCCAGTCTTAGTTCAGAATTCTGGTTATCACCTATATCACCTGATTTAGCACAATATACACCTTCATAAGGA
>JAIOSH010000109.1 GCA_021107685.1 Bacteroidales bacterium
CTTAGGGTTTGTAAAGAAATAAAGTATGCAAAATTGACGAAGTAATTTTGTGCTTTGTCAAGGCGCAAAAGTTGCGAATAGCCACAGTTTATTTAATACTTTTGCAACGAAGAGAAAGCACAAAAGATCGAGTCAAGATGTATGGGTTATTTTTTTACAATCCCTTAGGGTATTTTCATATATTTATGACTTTGAATTGAAATATTCCATTTGGGATTCATTAATACATAATCAACTATTTGAGGCATAATTATATTACTTTTACTCCATTCGGGCTGTAGAAATAATTTACAATCTTTATTAACCTTCATAGCATTTTTTTCAGCCCATTCAAAATCACCTAATTCATATATAATAACTTTCAATTCATTAGCTATATTATATATTTTTTTATTTGGTTTTCCATTTTTTTTAGGTGAAAGGCATATCCAGTCCCATTTTCCGCTAAATGAATGTACGCCGGATGTTTCAAGAAATGTTTTTATATTTCTTTTTTTTAGTTCTATACAAAAATAATCAAGATTATATAATAAAGGTTCTCCGCCTGTTACTACAACAGCTTTAGCAGGACATTCAGCAGCTCTTTTAACAATATCATCGGTTAAAGTGAGGGGCCATAGCCGGGCATTCCATGATTCCTTTTCATCACACCAAAGGCAACCTACATCGCAGCCACCAATTCTAGTAAAATATGCAGGTTTGCCGGTATGAAATCCTTCTCCCTGTATGCTGTAAAATTCTTCCATTACCGGAAGAAGCTTCCCTTTATTTAATAGTTCAGTTTCTTTCAATTATTCAATAATAAGATTCCAACCGTATTTATCAGTTTCTTCCCCTTCCTGGATAGCTCTTAATTTTTTATACAATTTTGTTGAAACAGGTCCTGCTTTTCCGTCTTTACAATAATCATAAACTTTAGCTGTTTTTCTTTCAACTATTTTTTTAATAGGAGAAATTACTGCTGCAGTACCACAAGCACCTACTTCATCAAACTCTGCTAATTCTTCAATAGGTACCTGTCTTTGTTCAACAGTCATTCCCATATCTTTAGCTAGTGTTCTTAGACTCATATTAGTAATTGAAGGAAGGATAGTATCGGAAGCAGGTGTAATATATGTATTACCTTTAATACCAAAAAAATTTGCCGGTCCGGCTTCATCAATATAATTATTTTCTTTGGAGTCTAAAAATAATACAGAGGCAAATCCTTCATCGTGAGCCCTAGTGCCTGGTTTAAGACTTGCTGCATAATTACCACCAACTTTAATATGACCGGTTCCTTGTGGAGCAGCACGGTCAAAATCATGCACAAGCTGTATGTTTACAGGTTTAAATCCTTCTTTAAAATATGGACCTACAGGTCCTACAAAAACTAAAAACATATATTCATTGGCAGGTTTTACTCCAACCTGTGGGCCCGTACCAATAAGCAATGGACGAATATATAAGGAAGCTCCTTTACCATAAGGCGGCATATATTTTTTATTTAATTTAATAACAGTTACTATTGCTTCTTTAAATAAATCCAAAGGTATTTCAGCCATCATAATTCCATTAGCTGAGTTTTGCATTCTTTTAGCATTTTCTTCCCATCGAAATACCCTGATCTTTCCATCTTTGCCGGTGAATGCCTTCATTCCTTCAAAGGATTCCTGCCCATAATGAAGGCACGTTGCAGCTATATGTATATTAATAATTTCTGAAGAAGAAATCTCAAGATTTCCCCATTCGCCATTTCTCCAGTAACAGCGAACATTATAATCGGTTTTAAAATAACCAAAAGGTAAATTTCCCCAATCAATATTTTCCATATTTTCCATAATAATAATTTATTAAAAAAATCTAAATGCTTAGTTTATAGACAAATTATATGTATTATTATAACACGTGTTTTTTCCAGTTTTCTATTTTCAGACCAGGAATTCTTTTGAAATGATTTTCATTATTAGTAATGAGCGACATTTCATTCTCAATGGCAATTCCAGCAATTAATAAGTTATTATACTTATCTCTATTACTTCAAAGTCTATCAAATAAGTTTCAAGATTTTTTACAAAAATACAATTTTTATTGTAAAATTAAGTTTCAGTAACAATCAATTTTTCTTTTCTTGCTTTTTTCAGTAAAGAATGTTCTAAAAGCATTTCTGCCGGTTTAATCAAAAGGGCAATACCCAATTTAATAAATAAGGCAGTATAAAATCCTGTGAATTTTTCAATATAAGGTTCAATGATTGATTCCAATATTAAAAATAAAATAATTGCAACAATAAAAACTATTGTTGTTGCTTTTCTGCTTATTTTTGTTTTAGTAAGTTCATCTATTGTATCCTGTAATTGTATGTTTCTATTATAAAGTTTTTCATTAGTTTGATCCAATTTCTTTTGAAGCCTATCACTTATTTTTGTTATAACCTTACTTTGACTAACAATATCTTCATAATTTTCAATAAGCTTTTCCAGTTCAATACGATATTCTGAACTTGTGAGATTTCTCTTTTTAAGAAATAACTTACTTTGCTCAAGATTATCCAATTCTCTTTGATAAATGTTTATCTCACTCATTAATTATAATTTCAAAAGGTAGTTCAGTTACATCTTTATAATCTTTACCTGTTTCCATCATTTCTTCATCATTTTTATCATAATACCATTCTATAAGAATATTTTTATTATCAATGTTTTGAATTTTTTGTAATTTCTTAAAAATTTCCAGAATAAATTTTGATGAGCTTGTGTTAAAATATTCAAGGTAAACTTTTATAATTGTATTTTCATTAGGTTTTTTAATATATTGGTCAATCCAGGATAATACCGGAGTATAAAATTCAAAAGAATTTTCAGGAATTGACCTGCCTTTTATTTCCAGAACACCGCTTTGTGCATTAAAATTGATCTCCGGTGTTTGTTTTGTTTTTTTTATTATTAAAGATTCCATATTTAAATAATTATTATTTTTTTACTTTAATTTTAAATTCATAAAAAGAAACGCTACTATTTATTTTTTTAAAATTATATTCAATTTTCTCACCTGATTTTCTGGCAACATCTATCATTCCTAAATTTGCACCGCCTTTAGCTGAAATTTCACTGTTGTTAAGAATTTTTCTGTACCAATCACGCAATTCATCTTTAGATAATGAATTAATAGTTTCAAGTCGTTTTTGGATAGGCGGAATATTTTTATTCCTTATATAATTACCTGTTAAAATATTATAATATTCATTTTCGTACCAGATTAAAATCAATGATGATTTGGTATTTTCATTTTTTATCAATCCTTTTTCAGTATGATGATATAAATTTTGAAGACACTCGACCAGGATATTAAAAATTTTTTTCTTAATTATACCTTTTTCATTAGCAGCATCAAGCTTGTTTTCTGCTACATCAAGAACCATGGAAATAATTTCAGAAGTAATTTCGCCTTTAAATGATAAAATAATATTTTTATTTTTCATTTTGCAAAATTGATCATAAGCATGTAACATTATATTAAAATTTATTTTTAAAATTACAAATTTAAAAAAAATAAATGATTAAGTTTAATTAAATTTTACACCTACTACCAATAAATCATCAATTTGTTCTAAATCACCCTTCCAGTTATTTATGGTTTTTTCCAATATTTCATATTGTTTAATCATAGGTTTATCTTGAATATCAAGTAAAAGCTTTCTGAATGGTGCGTAATAGAATTTTTTACCTGATTTTCCTCCAAACTGATCAGCATAGCCATCAGTGAAAATATAAACCGTATCACCCTTGCATAAATTAATTATATGATTTGTAAAATCTTTATATGCTTTTGGATGAAACCCAATAGGCATCCTGTCGGCTTTTATTTCAAAAAATTTATATTTATCATCGCTATATTTTAAGTGGGAATTTAAAAAATCATCTTTTTTCCCGGTCTGATTATCAAAATAATTTGAATCAGATATTACAGGACGAATAATATAAAGCGGGTTATATGCCCCTGCGTATTGTAATTCAAGAGTTTTATTATCAATAATAATTAGTGCAATATCAATTCCATCTTTTGATTCTCCTTCTTTACCGGTTTGATGTAATGAATTAATTACATTTTCGCGAAGCCGGTTTAAAATAAGATTAGCCTGAAGTTTTTCGCTTTTATTAACAATTTCATTTAAAAAAGCAACACCAAGCATACTCATAAATGCACCGGGTACACCATGCCCTGTAGAATCGGCTGCTGCAAGAATGATCTTATCATCCCTTTGAGTTAACCAGTAATAGTCGCCACTAACAATATCTTTAGGTTTATAAAATATAAAATGTTCAGGTAAGACTTTATTAATGATATTCTGTGGAGGTAAAATAGCTCTTTGAATTCGTTGGGCATAATGAATACTATCTGTAATATTCTGTTTCTGTTCTTTTATCCGGTCTCTTTGAATAACTGCTATGTTTCGTTGTTTTTCCACTTCATCACTTTGTGCCTGGATTTTTTCATTATGTAATGCAAGTTGTTCATTAGCCTTCTTTTTAATTTTATACCTGTTATATATTAAAAAAACTAAAGCCAATACTAAAACAAAACCTCCAATAACCGAATATATAATAATATTTTTTCGGGCAAGCTTTGTATTATTAATTTCGTTTTCTTTTTTTAGCAATTCATTTTCCTTATCTTTTTTTTCAGTTTCATATCTTGTCTGCATTTTTGCAAATCTTTCATTGCTTTCCCTTTTAAGAATTGTATCCTGCAATTCTGCATAAAATTTTTGGTATTTAAATGCTTTTTGATAATTATGAATTTTAAGATATGCTTCTGATAAGGATTGATAAGCTGTTTTAATATCATCCCACGAACCTATCTCTTTTGCTATATACAGACTTTTTTCAATATATTTGATAGCCTCCTGAATTTTTCCGGTCTTATAATAAACTTGCCCGATATTCTTCAGGCTTTCGGCAATTCCTTGTTTATATCCAAGCGATTCATAAATTTCTAAGGATTTCATATAATATTCCAGCGTCTTGTTTACCATACCCAAAATATCATAAATAGTTCCAATATTATTATATGAACCGGCTATACCTTTTTTATTTCCAAGTTCTTTCTTGATATTTAACGATTCAAAATGAAAATACAGGGCAGTATCATAATAGCTTTTCTCTTTTAATTCATTCCCAATTTCATAATAAATATTTCCAATATTAAAATATGATGTTGCAATTGCCTGCTTATTGCCTATTACTTTTCTCAGTTCTAATGCTTTTATATAGTAATCCTTTGCTTTAAGATAATTACTCTGTTTAAAATGAATAATACCAATATTGTTGTATAAAGTAGCTATTCCTTCTTTATTTCCAAGTTCTTCAAAAATATTAATGGATTTAAACCAATATTCTAATGTTTTATCAAAATTCCGTTGATAAAAATATATAATGCCCAGATTGTTATAAATACTTGCTTCACCTTGTTTATCATTTATTTCTTTATAAATTTCCAATGCTTTTAAATAATAATTTTGTGCATTATTATATTTACCTTTATTGTCATAAACAACACCAATATTACTATAAGATTTGGCAATACCTTTTTTAAAATTACATTCATTAGCCAATTCAAGAGCCTGTTCACCAAACTCTATTGCTTTTTCAGGATCTATTCCTCCCAATTCCCAGCATAGTTCATTCAATACATTAATTCTTACAGTATCTGCTACTTTATGTTTTAATATAGTTTGTAAACTGTCAATGCTGGAGTTTTGTGCAGTAATAAAAGGAAAATAAATAAATATCAAAAATAAATTGATTAAATACACATAAGACTTTTTCATAAATTATAAACCTTAAAATAATTTATAAAATTAATAATTTTTTTTTAGTTTTAAATATTTTATTAATTTTACAAAAAAAATTAAACTATTTAATTATGGCCGAATTTAATTTTAAACAAATTATTTATGCCGGAATGGTTACTATTGCCGGTGTTGACGAAAGAGTTTCGACTCTTGAACAAAAACATGTTAACGAAGTTTTTGATAAATATATTCAATTATCAAAAAAGGAAAAAAAAGAAGTAATAAAATTATGGGAAGCAAAGCAGGAAGAAGGTTTTACAAAACTCTTAATTGATGAATTAAAAGCTTTTCCTAAAAGAGATCAGATTGAAGCCTATACATACATAATGAAATTTATTAGCTGGACAAAAACTCAATATAATAAAAGTAAAAGAGTAATACCAAAAGGAATTGATCCTGAAAGAGCTGAAATGAATATGTATTATGAAAGGGCTGATATGATTAGAAAAGACCTTGATTTCACTGATAGTGAATATACAAAATTAACAAGAACAAAAAATAAATAAAAATTTATTTTTTGTTAAGACATAACTTGGACAAGCCCGTGTACAACTTCGTTGGTTGCAATTGCAGGACTGACATTCCTGTAGAAAATATTTTTTTTTATTAAAAAAATTAATTAATGGATATAGCAATTTCAAAAAATAATATTCCTAATCAGATTAACAAAAGAACGTTGGCATCATATATCAACAGGACACCCTGAAATTGCAGATTATTATTTCGAAATACTAGACACGATTGAAAATCCAAAAATTATTTATGAAGGTAATCTTGGTGGATTAATTGCAACTAGTGTAAAACTTGAACAGGCAAATAAGTTTATTGTTGTGATTTATAAAGAGGTTAGTTTAGAAGATGGATTTATTATAACTGCTTATCTTTCAAATAAAGAACAAAAATTTGATAAAAAACAAATATTATGGAAACAATAGCAGCAAATGAGATAAAATCAATATTACCGTATTTTATGAAACATAAGAATGTTTGGACAAATTATGACCAAGAAGCGGATACTTTATATATGCATTTTAAAAAACCTAGCCATGCAGATCATTCTGAAATGACAGAAGATGAAATAATTATCCGTTATGAGA
>JAIOSH010000044.1 GCA_021107685.1 Bacteroidales bacterium
ATTGTTGTTGGTGATGTAAATTCTACAATTGCCTGTAGCCTCGTTGCAACAAAGCTTAATATTAAAGTGGCACATGTTGAAGCAGGATTAAGAAGCTTTGACAGGACAATGCCGGAAGAAATCAACAGAGTTCTTACAGATGTAATTGCAGATTATCTTTTTGTTACTGAAAAATCTGGTTTGGAAAATCTGAAAAATGAAGGAATTTCGGATTCAAAAATATTTTTTACAGGCAATGTAATGATTGATAGCTTAATTTATTATACACCGAAAATTGAAAAATCTAAAATTTTAAATTCATTAGGTTTAGAAAAATTTAATTATGTATTAGTTACTTTTCACAGACCGGCAAATGTAGATTCTCATGTATATTTAAACAAACTTATTAATTTTTTAAATTCAATTGCTTTACATAGAAAGATTGTTTTTCCGGTACATCCACGTACTAAGAATAATTTGATCAAATATGATATTTACAAGCATTTAAATTCAAATATTGTTTTAACAGATCCAATTGGATATATTGATTTTCAATGTTTAACAAAAAATTCAGAATTAGTTATTACTGACAGTGGAGGAATACAGGAAGAAACTACTTTTATCGGTGTTCAATGTATAACTGTCAGAGACAATACAGAAAGACCCTGCACTGTTGAAATCGGAACAAATTATTTAACTGGAACAGATTTAAAGGCAGTTGAAGAAACATCAAAAATGATACTAAGTGGAAACATCAAAAAAGGAAAAATTCCTGATTTATGGGACGGAAAAGCTGCAGAAAGAATAACAGAAATTGTAAGAAATCAATACTTAAAGTGAACTATACTTCGACTTCGCTCAGTATAAAAAGTTACGAGTGCCTAAAGTTATTTAAAATTGCAAGTAACTAAAACTTTAGGCATTTTAGGCACTCCAAACTTTAGGCACTGAGTAATTACTAATCTGTTATTATGAAAATTTCTAAAATAGTACATAATATTGATAAAAACAAATGGTATCAGTTTGTTTATAATCACCCTGATGCAAATATTTTTCAAACACCTTATATATTTGATGTTTATAATAATACGGATAATTATGAACCTATCTCATTAATAGTTTTAGATGAAAATGAAAAAATAATCGGCGTTTTACTCGCAGTCATTCAATATTTTTCAAAAGGAATACATATTTTATCATCCCGATCACTAATTATCGGAGGTCCTTTGATAAAGAATGATGACAAAAAAGTATTATCCGAAATACTTAATTTTTATAATAAAATCATAAGGAAAAAAGCAATCTTTACTGAAATAAGAAATCACAGAAACTTCAGAAAATTAAAAGTTGTTTTTAAAGAACAGGGCTATGATTTTATAGAGCATTTAAATATAATTATTAATACTAAAATAGGTGATAGTATTAAAAAAAATATAAGTAAAAGTAAATTAAGGCAAATAAAAAAGGGGTTAGATCTGGGTGCAGAAATTATAGAACCTGAAAGTTTAGATCAGGTAAAAGAGTTTTATAATATTTTAAATTATTTATATAAACATAAAATTAAAAAGCCTATACCTGATTGGTCTTTTTTTGAAAATTATTATAAATTAGGAAAAACAAATAATATATGTAAATATTTTTTTATTAAATACGATAATAAGATAGTAGGTGGAATTATGACACCTATTTTGCCTAAGAAAGTAATTTACGAATTGTATGTTTGTGGTCTTGATGAAGATTATAAAGAAATATATCCAAGTGTTCTTGCTACCTGGGCAGCAATAGACTTTGCAGCAAATAATGAAATAAAAAAATTTGATTTTATGGGAGCCGGAAAACCATATTTTTATTATGGAGTAAGAGAATTTAAAGAAAAATTCGGGGGACATCTTTATAATTATGGAAGATTTCAGCTAATCCACCAGCCTCTAAAATATAAAACAGCGAAATTCGGTTTCAAAATCTGGAAGATAATAAATTTGGGGAAACGTAATTAGACGCTGAACGAAAATGCTTTTTATAGTACATCCATATAGATTGCAAAAGGGTCATTTTGACCATAAATTCGCAAGTTTTTGTGGATTGTGGATAAGGCTTCATTTCGACTTCGCTCAATGAGCAACGCCTCACTGGCACCCTGAGCGGAGTCGAAGGGTGCTCATTTTTTTACAAACCAATACATTGGAGATTTCTCCCTTCGGTCGAAATGACATTGAGAGTGACTTTATAGACTGACACTATTTAACAGGGTGAATCTGTGATAATCAGTGTCTGAAAAAATTTAAGAAATATTGAATATTAATTATTTTAGGATTTTTCAAATACTTTATGATAAAAGTACTAATTGATATTAATCATCCTGCTCACGTACATTTATTCAAAAATTTTGCATGGGAAATGCAAAAAAAAGGGCATAAAATACTTTTTACCACGCGAGATAAAGAATGTACTATTCAACTTTTAGAATATTATAAATTTGATTTTATTTCCTTTGGAAAACACTATAAGAAAAAATTGGGAAAAATATTTGGCTTATTTAAATTTAATTTACTTCTTATATTAACTTCAATAAAGTTCAAACCGGATATTTTTCTCAGTCATGGCTCAATTTATGCCGCACATACTGCATTTTTATTAAGAAAATTAAATATAGCTTTTGAAGATACAGGAAATAAAGAACAGGTGAGATTATATAAACCATTTACAAAATTTATTTTTACTTCAAATGTCTTTGAACAAAATTACGGAATTAAACAAATTCGTTATAATGCTTATCATGAATTAGCATATTTACATCCAAAATATTTTAAACCCGATGAAACGATTTTTTCATTATTAGATTTAAAAAAATATCAACCTTATGTTATTATTAGGTTTGTATCTTGGGATGCGAGCCATGATAAAGGGCAAGCCGGTATAGGATTAGAAAATAAAATTGAACTTATAAAAAATTTATCTTCAATAATAAAGGTTTTTATTTCATCGGAAGAAGAATTACCGGAAAATTTAAAAAAGTACCAAATTAAAATTTCACCTGAAAAAATACATGATGCAATAGCTTTTTCTTCTATTTTTATCGGTGAAGGAGCAACAATGGCTTCTGAATGTGCTGTTCTTGGAACACCTGCTATATATATAAATA